>NZ_RCNW01000479.1:0-6645 GCF_004307605.1 Pseudomonas sp. Sample_24 | reverse complement strand
GAAATCATCTCCGGCACCGTGAAGAAAGTGACCCGCGACAACGTGATCGTCGATCTGGGCAACAACGCTGAGGCGTTGCTGGCCCGTGAAGACATCATTTCTCGCGAAACCTTCCGGGTGGGTGTGCGCTTGCGTGCACTGCTCAAGGAAATCCGCACCGAGAACCGCGGCCCGCAGCTGATCCTGTCGCGTACCGCGCCGGAAATGCTGATCGAGCTGTTCCGTATCGAAGTGCCGGAAATCGCCGAAGGCCTCATCGAGGTCATGGCCGCCTCCCGTGATCCGGGTTCGCGTGCCAAGATCGCCGTCCGCTCCAAGGACAAGCGCATCGACCCACAAGGTGCCTGCATCGGTATGCGCGGTTCGCGCGTCCAGGCGGTATCGGGTGAGTTGGGCGGTGAGCGTGTTGATATCGTGCTGTGGGACGACAACCCGGCCCAGTTCGTGATCAACGCCATGTCCCCGGCCGAGGTTGCGGCAATTATCGTTGACGAAGATGCCCATGCCATGGACATCGCCGTTGGCGCAGACAATCTGGCTCAGGCCATCGGTCGCGGTGGTCAGAACGTGCGTCTGGCTAGCCAGTTGACTGGCTGGACCCTGAACGTGATGACCGAATCGGACATCCAGGCTAAGCAGCAAGCAGAAACCGGCGACATCCTGCGCAACTTCATCGAAGAGCTTGAAGTCGATGAAGAACTGGCTCAGGTGCTGGTAGATGAAGGCTTCACCAGCCTGGAAGAGATTGCCTACGTACCGTTGGAAGAGATGCTCAACATCGACGGCTTTGACGAAGACATCGTCAACGAGCTTCGCGCTCGTGCCAAGGATCGTTTGTTGACCAAAGCCATCGCTACTGAGGAAAAGCTGGCAGACGCCCATCCGGCCGAAGACCTGCTCTCGCTTGAGGGTATGGACAAGGATTTGGCGATGGAACTGGCGGTGCGCGGCGTAATTACCCGCGAAGACCTGGCCGAGCAGTCTATTGACGATCTGCTCGACATCGACGGCATTGACGATGATCGTGCCGGCAAGTTGATCATGGCCGCCCGAGCCCACTGGTTCGAGTAATTAGGCGCGGCCTGAGGAGAGAAGTGCATGACGCAAGTCACGGTGAAACAACTGGCCGATGAGGTCAAAACACCGGTAGAGCGCCTGTTGCAGCAGATGCGTGAGGCAGGTCTGCCGCACACCGCCGCCGAAGAAAGTGTGACTGACAGTGAGAAGCAATCGTTGCTGACTCACTTGAAAAGCAGCCACAAGGCGAAAGTGGAAGAACCACGCAAGATTACGCTGCAGCGTAAAACCACCAGCACCCTGCGTGTTGCTGGCAGCAAAAGCATCAGCGTTGAAGTACGCAAGAAGAAAGTCTTCGTACAGCGCAGCCCGGAAGAAATCGAAGCCGAGCGCAAGCGTGAACTGGATGAACGTCGCGCAGTAGAAAATGCTGCACGTCAGAAGGCTGAAGAAGAAGCCAAGCGTCGCGCCGAAGAAGAAGCGCGTCGCCAGCCTGCTGCTGCGCCGACCGCTCCAGCCGAACCTGTTGCTGCGCCTGTTGCAGTGGCCGAGCCTGTGCGTGAAAGCGCTCCGGTTGTGGCTGCCGCACCGGCTGCAGACGCTCGCAAGCGTGACGAGCCGCGCCGTCCGGACAAGCCACGTGCCGACGATAACAATCGTCGCGGTGGTGGCGATGGCGAGCGCAAAAACGCTCCGCATCGTGCTTCGGTCAAGGAAAAAGCACCTGCGCCACGCGTTGCCCCACGTACTACCGACGAAGAAAGCGATGGCTTCCGTCGTGGTGGTCGCGGCAAGGCCAAGCTGAAGAAGCGCAACGCCCACGGTTTCCAGAGCCCAACCGGCCCTGTCGTGCGTGAAGTGAAGATCGGCGAGACCATCACTGTTGGCGATCTCGCTCAGCAGATGTCGGTCAAGGCTGCTGAAATCATCAAGTTCATGTTCAAACTGGGTACTCCAGCGACCATCAACCAGGTACTGGATCAGGAAACTGCCCAACTGGTTGCTGAAGAACTGGGCCACAAAGTGACCCTGGTCAGCGATACCGCCCTGGAAGATTCCCTGGCAGAGTCCCTGAAGTTTGAAGGTGAGGCTGTTTCCCGTGCGCCAGTCGTGACCGTAATGGGCCACGTTGACCACGGTAAAACTTCCCTGCTCGACTACATCCGTCGTGCCAAGGTTGCTGCGGGCGAAGCCGGTGGCATTACCCAGCACATCGGTGCATATCACGTTGAAACCGACCGTGGCATGGTGACGTTCCTCGACACCCCTGGTCACGCCGCGTTTACCGCAATGCGTGCCCGTGGTGCCAAGGCGACCGACATCGTGATCCTGGTGGTTGCAGCGGACGACGGCGTAATGCCGCAAACCATCGAAGCCGTTCAGCATGCTCAGGCTGCTGGCGTTCCGCTGGTTGTCGCTGTGAACAAGATCGACAAGCCAGGTGCTGACCTCGATCGCATCCGTAGCGAACTGTCGGTCCACGGCGTGACTTCGGAAGAGTGGGGTGGTGATACTCCATTCGTACCGGTCTCGGCGAAGATGGGTACCGGTGTCGACGAACTGCTCGAAGCCGTATTGCTGCAAGCCGAAGTCCTGGAACTGACTGCAACTCCTTCGGCTCCTGGCCGTGGTGTCGTGGTTGAATCGCGTCTGGACAAGGGCCGTGGCCCGGTGGCTACCGTTCTGGTTCAGGACGGTACCCTGCGTCAAGGCGACATGGTTCTGGTCGGTTCGAACTACGGTCGCGTTCGGGCCATGCTCGACGAGAACGGCAAGCCAATCAAGGAAGCCGGTCCGGCCATCCCTGTCGAAATTCTCGGCCTGGACGGTACCCCGGACGCTGGCGACGAGATGAGCGTGGTTGCCGACGAGAAGAAAGCCCGTGAAGTGGCTCTGTTCCGTCAAGGCAAGTTCCGCGAAGTCAAACTGGCTCGCGCTCACGCCGGCAAGCTGGAAAACATCTTCGAAAACATGGGTCAGGAAGAGAAGAAGACGCTCAACATCGTCCTCAAATCCGACGTCCGTGGTTCGCTGGAAGCGTTGAACGGTGCCTTGAATGGCCTGGGTAACGACGAAGTGCAAGTACGTGTGGTCGGTGGCGGTGTCGGTGGTATCACCGAATCCGACGCCAACCTGGCTCTGGCTTCCAACGCTGTACTGTTTGGCTTCAACGTGCGTGCCGATGCCGGTGCTCGCAAGATCGTCGAGCAGGAAGGTCTGGATATGCGTTACTACAACGTGATCTACGACATCATCGAAGACGTCAAGAAAGCCCTGACCGGCATGCTCGGCAGCGATGTTCGCGAGAACATCCTGGGTATCGCCGAAGTGCGTGACGTGTTCCGTTCGCCAAAGTTTGGCGCGATCGCCGGTTGCATGGTTATCGAAGGTGTTGTTCACCGTAACCGTCCAATCCGTGTACTGCGTGAAGACATCGTTATCTTCGAAGGCGAGCTGGAATCCCTGCGCCGCTTCAAGGATGACGCTTCCGAAGTACGTGCCGGCATGGAATGCGGTATCGGCGTGAAGAGCTACAACGACGTCAAAGTCGGTGACAAGATCGAAGTCTTCGAGAAGGTTCAGGTTGCTCGCAGCCTCTAACTCGCGCACTTCAGGAGCCGTGATGGCCGGTCGCACTCAATCGTGCGACGCATCACCCGGACTCTAAACGCAACGCCCGGTCTGGCTTCTGTCAGGCCGGGCGTTTGCCGCTTTCAGACCTCACGGGTTTCACCGTGGGGCAGTTACAGGTAACAAGACATGGCAAAAGAATATAGCCGTACCCAACGTATCGGCGATCAGATGCAGCGCGAGCTGGCACAGCTGATCCGTCGCGAAGTCAAAGACCCGCGCGTCGGCCTGGTCACCATTACTGCTGTGGAAGTCAGCCGTGACGTCGGTCATGCCAAGATTTTCATCACCGTGATGGGTCAGGACAGCGCTGAAGACATCGCTCAAAGCATCAAGGTGCTGAATTCCGCCGCCGGTTTCCTGCGTATGCAACTGGCTCGCGAAATGAAGCTGCGCAGCGTCCCGCAATTGCACTTCCACTACGACGAAAGCGTCGTGCGCGGTGCGCATCTGTCGGCATTGATCGAGCGCGCTGTGGCTGAAGACAATCAGCATCCGGTTGCGGCAGAAGCCGAAGACACCAAGGAGTAATCGGTGGCTCAGGTCAAACGTATCCGTCGTAATGTCAGCGGAATCATCCTGCTCGACAAGCCGCTGGGGTTCACCTCCAACGCAGCTTTGCAGAAGGTCCGCTGGTTGCTGAACGCCGAGAAGGCCGGTCACACCGGCAGTCTCGATCCGCTGGCCACCGGCGTTCTGCCGCTGTGCTTCGGTGAAGCCACCAAGTTCTCGCAATACCTGCTCGATTCGGACAAGGGTTACGAGACGTTGGCGCAACTGGGCAAAACCACCACCACGGCGGACGCCGAAGGTGAGGTTCTGCAGGAACGCCCGGTGACCGTTGGTCGCGCCGATATCGAAGCTGTCCTGCCGGATTTTCGTGGGCAAATCAGTCAGATACCGCCGATGTACTCGGCCCTCAAGCGGGATGGCCAGCCGTTGTACAAGCTGGCGCGTGCTGGCGAAGTAGTGGAGCGCGAACCGCGTTCTGTTACTATTGCGCGCTTGGAATTGCTGGCCTTCGAAGGTGATACTGCGCGACTGGCAGTGGATTGCAGCAAAGGCACCTATATTCGTACCCTCGTGGAGGATATTGGTGAAAAACTCGGTTGTGGCGCTTACGTTGCAGAACTGCGACGTACCCAGGCCGGGCCTTTCACGCTGGCCCAGACCGTCACCCTGGAAGAGCTGGAAGCGGTACATGCCGAAGGCGGCAACGAAGCGGTTGATCGCTTCCTGATGCCATCGGACAGCGGCCTGCTCGATTGGCCGTTGTTGCAGTTCTCGGAGCACAGCTCGTTCTACTGGCTCAACGGCCAGCCGGTTCGCGCCCCGGATGCACCGAAGTTCGGCATGGTACGGGTACAGGATCACAATGGTCGCTTCATCGGTATCGGTGAAGTGAGCGAAGACGGGCGCATCGCGCCGCGTCGACTGATTCGGTCAGAATGACCGAACGAGTGTGGCTGTCAGCAGGCACGGTCACTACTCATTTTTAGATACAGGGATTTGTCCCTGGCCTGTTGAAACTGTTTTTCGACAAACAGTTTCCTGATAAAAGGATTGCCTCATGGCTCTCGACGTTCAAGAAAAAGCTCAAATCGTTGCTGACTACCAGCAAGCTGTTGGTGACACTGGTTCGCCGGAAGTGCAAGTAGCACTGCTGACCGCCAACATCAACAAACTGCAAGGTCACTTCAAGGCCAACGGTAAAGATCACCACTCCCGTCGTGGTCTGATCCGCATGGTTAACCAGCGTCGCAAGCTGCTGGACTACCTGAAAGGCAAGGACGTGAGCCGTTACAGCGCTCTGATCGCTCGCCTGGGTCTGCGTCGCTAATAAGCGATTGCGCTAGAGGTTGGTTGTCTGTCGTGCACCAGCGGGTTTCCCGCCAGTGCACGGCAGGCTCCCAGCCTCAAGTTTTATCTGGATACCTGCTTTACCTGAGTAGCACCTGGACAATTGTGTCGGGCCGATTCCCGGCGTTGCCCAAGAATTTCGCAAGAAACCCGTTTCCCCAAGAGCCACAAAAGAAGGTAGGACACCGTGAACCCGGTAATCAAAAAATTCCAGTTCGGTCAGTCGACCGTTACCCTCGAGACTGGCCGAATCGCCCGTCAGGCCTCCGGCGCAGTATTGGTCACCGTTGACGACGACGTCAGCGTATTGGTGACCGTAGTCGGTGCAAAACAAGCCGATCCAGGCAAGGGCTTCTTCCCTCTGTCTGTTCACTACCAGGAAAAAACTTACGCTGCCGGTAAGATCCCTGGCGGTTTCTTCAAGCGTGAAGGCCGTCCTTCCGAGAAAGAAACCCTGACTTCCCGACTGATCGACCGTCCGATCCGTCCGCTGTTCCCTGAAGGCTTCATGAACGAAGTGCAGGTTGTCTGCACCGTCGTTTCCACCAGCAAGAAGACCGATCCGGACATCGCTGCGATGATCGGTACTTCGGCAGCCCTGGCGATCTCCGGCATTCCTTTCGATGGCCCGATCGGCGCTGCCCGCGTTGCCTTCCACGAAAGCACCGGCTACCTGCTGAACCCGACCTACGAGCAACAGGCTGCCTCGAGCCTGGACATGGTCGTTGCCGGTACTTCGGACGCCGTATTGATGGTTGAATCGGAAGCCAAAGAGCTGACCGAAGACCAGATGCTGGGCGCGGTACTGTTTGCTCACGACGAGTTCCAGGTTGTGATCAACGCGGTCAAGGAACTGGCTGCCGAAGCTGCCAAGCCAACCTGGACCTGGGCTCCAGCGCCAGAAGCCACCGAACTGCTGGGCGCTATCCGTGCCGAGTTCGGCGAAGCGATCTCCCAGGCCTACACCATCACCGTCAAAGCCGACCGTTACGCTCGCCTGGGCGAGTTGAAAGACCAGGTTGTTGCCAAGCTGTCCGGTGAAGAAGGCCAGCCTTCCGCTTCCGACGTCAAAGCGGCTTTCGGTGAAATCGAATACCGCACCGTTCGCGAAAACATCGTTAACGGCAAGCCACGTAT
>NZ_RCNW01000529.1:0-6649 GCF_004307605.1 Pseudomonas sp. Sample_24 | reverse complement strand
AGCACGACCTTGCCAAGGTCGGGGTCGCGAGTTCGAGTCTCGTTTCCCGCTCCATATTCAACAAAAACGCCGCTCAGCAATGAGCGGCGTTTTTGTTTGCGCGTGTTCTTCCGGTAAGAACTCCACCCTCAAAATTTTGGGGGCTGGCGCTGTTCTTCGGCCCCAACGGGGCCAAGCAATGACACTTCCATTTCTTGTTGGCTGGCCAAGCTCGAAGACCTGGGCTGCCCGGAAGGGGTGGACCGCAATCTGGTGCCGTCGGTCGTCTTTGCAGTCGAACTGTAATTTTTGACAGGTTCGGTCATGTAGGTTTTGCCCTACTGTTTAGGTGTGCCACAGGGTCAAGCAATGTTCTTGTCATCACCGATAGGAAGAAAGGCAGCCATGAGTCAGGTGTTCCAGATTCCAACTCAGAAAGATCGAACTGCGGTCAACATGGCGCAGATGGCCACGAGCATTGCAGTACAGCGCCCATATTTTGCATTTGATTCGCTCTACAAAGTCTCTGGCGAGTGGGATATCTGGGGGGATTTCAAGCCTGAGCAACCGCTGGGGAGCGAGCTCGGACCATTGGCTACGGCCGAGGCCGGGCGCCACTTGGCTATCCTGGGGTCGTGCGCTGCTGCGCTGGCGCAGGTTGAAGGTGAGCGTGTGTATTACTTGGCCTCACGAGCTCACTGGGATTTGCGGTACAACCCCATGAGGTTTGGCCAAACTCCGTTGATGACCGCTCGGGCTAAGATCGTTGAAAGGTCACGAAAAAGGGTGCTCGCAAGAACCGAGCTGTTGATCGAGGGGCAGTTGTACGCAGAGTTGTCCGTGGATTACCAAGTGCTGTCAGAAAAGACATTTCAAAAGCTCTTCTCAAACCATCTAGTGCCCACTACCTCGAGCTCTGTTAGTTCTCCATACGCTGAAGCGTTCCCATTGTCGGTGCTTACGTTGAGTGAGCAGGAGATCACTGCTGAAAGTGTTGGGTTCTCGGCAGCCAGGTGTGAAGGACACTTCC
The DNA here is from genome assembly GCF_004307605.1 of Pseudomonas sp. Sample_24. Taxonomy (NCBI): domain Bacteria; kingdom Pseudomonadati; phylum Pseudomonadota; class Gammaproteobacteria; order Pseudomonadales; family Pseudomonadaceae; genus Pseudomonas; species Pseudomonas sp. Sample_24. The sequence goes on along the minus strand of NZ_RCNW01000529.1, from coordinate 5,640 downwards.
CTGACTACCCGACGTGGCCCGTGGCAGTTGTCATGTATGGTCTGAGTCAGGTCATGTCTCGGCTACTGGATCATAAGGTGGGTCGGGTTACTCCCTTTAGGCTCTTACATGTGAGATTAGCGGCAGACGAGCTGGTTTCTGCCGATAAACAACTGCTGTTCAGTGCTTGTTTCTCCTCCGTGTCTACTGACGGAAAACTCTGTGATGTGGTCTGCAACGCTGCTTATGGCGACAGGGTGATTGCCACTACTCAGGCTAAAGTTGCGATTGAGTGAGTAGTTTAAGGATCGAACCGTAAGCCTTCTCGCCAGAGGTCCCGGGTTCACGGAGTCGAAGAGGGGCAGAATCTTGCCGCCACTCTTCTAAGCCCAGATCGGAGTTGCTGCGCGTTTACATCGACAACATCAACCGCCCCGCAAACAAAATCAGGACCACACCCATGGTGCGTTCAAACCAATGGCCCATGCGCATGAACAGCAGTCTGACCTTGGGGCTGGAAAAGAACAGCGCCACGATCACAAACCACAGGGCGTTTACCAGGCACATCCACACCCCGTAGAGCGCCTGAATCTTCAGTGGTGTGGTGGCGCTGATGAGCGTGGTGAAAATCGCCAGGAAAAACAGTGTGGCCTTCGGGTTGGTGGCGTTGGTCAGAAAACCGGTGGTGAAGGCCTTCAGCGATGTCTGCTGGATAACCGGTTCATCAGTGACTTTATCGCCCTCGAGTACGGATCTGGGCTGGCTGCGAATCAGGCTGACGCCCAGATACAGGATGTAGGCGGCGCCCACGACCTTGGCCACCGTGAGCAGCCATGGCGTGGTGTGCATCAAAGCGCCGACGCCCAGCACCGTATACAGCACATGCACGGAAATGCCTGCGCCGATGCCCAGTGCGGTGCAGATCCCCACCCATCGGCCAAAACGTACGCTTTGGCGGATGGTTACGGCGAAGTCCGGACCGGGGGCGACCACGGCGAGAAAGTGCACGATTGCCAGCGCCAGAAATTCACCCAGGTAATTTGAAAGCATCTCAACTCCAGAAAGTCAGGGGGGAAGCCGTGCCGCGATAGCCGACAAAAAATGAAAGGCTCAGGCGTGGTTCGGCCACGCCCGGGGTCACTGAGTGCATGCGGCGGGAGTTGAACATGATGAAATCCCCGGGAGCGGGGAGAATCTCCAGCGCTGGCGTACCAAGCAAAGCCGGTTCGATGCCGTAACTGTCGCCGCGCATTTCGTCGAATTGTTCCGGGGAAATGTCGTCGTCCCACAACTGCAGAGCACCGCCTTCGGTGGGCATGTTCAGGTAGACGTTGCAGGCGAACTGCGCCTCCAGGCTTCTGGCCTGGAAGCTGTCCGGGGCGTCCTTGGCGAAGATGTCGTGATGGGCAAGAAAGCACACACCGGGTTTCACCACGCGGGAGAGTCCGACGTACATCTTGCGTCCGTAGAGGTTTTCCAGGTGCGCTCCCGCCGGCCAGGATTCGTCGAGCATGCAGCGCAGGGTGTCGACCGGCGACGGGTAGGGCGCACACCGGTTGCGTAATTCTGCGATGTTGCGGGTGGCGCGTTCGAAATAATCCTCTATCAACAGCGGCTGGTTTTCCGCCTCGTAAAACGCCATGCCGATACGGCCGATACTGGGCGCGTTGATATAGCCTTCAAAGCCGGGTGCGAGGATCTTGTCGCCAATCTGCATCGCCAACGGCGTGGGTAGCCAATTTTTTACGCGTATGGCGAGGACTTCTTCATTGGCCAGTTTTTTTATGCACGTCTCATCGAGACGCTCGACGTCTAGCATCATGTCTCAGGTCCATCTATCAGAGAGTCGACGAAGCCTGCGAGTGCAGGCTCCTCCCGGCGTCGGGCAATGGCTTGGGGGCCATCGCCCAAAGGCTCAGTCCACGTGGTAGTGGACGGATAACGTCCCTTTCTTTTGCGAAAGGGATTCGATCGTGACCGTGCCCAATTCCTTGAGGCTACGTACATGGGTGCCGCCGCAACCGTAGGCGGGCAGTTCACCGAAACCTATTTCCCGGGCGCCTTCGCGCAGTGATATCAAGCGCGGCAGGTCGTGGGCGATCCACTGCTCGATGCCTCCCTGCAGGGTTTGCGCTTCAACTTCCCGGGCCGATTCCGTCGGTTTGAACTGCACACGCCCTTCGCCAGGCCAGTGATGCGCCTTGATCGGCATCCAGCCCATGGCCTGGACGAAATGGCCGATCAGGTGGCCGGCTGAATGCATGCGTGTATTGAACTGGCGACGCTCTTCGTCGATCCGGATCTGGGTCATACCGATTTTTACCGGACTGTCGACGAAGTGGACGATCCGGTCCGGGTCCTGGACTACGCGCAGCACTCGGCTTTCGCCAATCCAGCCGGTATCGAAGGGTTGCCCACCGCCCTGCGGGTGGAACAGTGTTGCGCGCAGTACCACGGCAAATTCGCTCTCGTGTGGCGTGCAGTCCAGGACTTCCACGTTGGCCTTGAGCTCATCACTATGGAAAAACAGGCGAAGCGTCATGTTCCGTGCTCGAATAAAAAATTCTGTTTTTTATTATATGAAGGGTGGAATAGCGTGATAATCCGTTCAAACATCAAAGGACTGTTGCGTTGTGAGCATAAATCTACCGTTGCCTCTTCTTGGTGAAATGGCGATTTTCGTCAAGGTTGTCGAGACCGGCAGCTTCTCCGAAGCGGCACGTCAATTGGGCTCTTCACCCTCGGCGGTCAGCCGCAGTATTTCGCGACTGGAGAAAGCGCTCGCGACGCGACTCCTGCAACGCACCACGCGCAAGCTGCGTTTGAGCGACGGCGGGGAAGAGGTGTTCAAACGGTGCCAGGAGATGGTCAACGCTGCCCGTTCAGTGATGGAGATCAGTGGTCAGTTCACCGATGAGCCAGAGGGGGTGGTGCGTCTCAGTGTGCCGAAAGCGGTGGGTCGGATCGTGATCCATCCGCATATGCCGGAGTTCTTGCGCCGTTATCCGAAAGTGGATGTGGAGTTGTTGCTCGAGGATCGTCAGGTGGATTTGATCGACGATCACGTCGACCTGGCGATACGCATTACCGATCGGCCGCCTGCTGGGTTGGTGGGGCGTCAGTTGCTGACGATCGACCATATGCTCTGCGCGACACCGCAGTATCTGGCCGAACATGGAACACCGGCTCATCCCCATGACTTGCTCAACCACAGTTGCATTTATCTGGGGGAAACCCCGAGCGATGCGCGGTGGAAGTTCAAGAAAGGCAACAAGCTGGTCACTGTCGGCGTGCGCGGGCGCTATGCCGCCAATCACACGGGCGTGCGGTTTGGCGCGGTATTGCAGCACATCGGCATTGGCAGCCTGCCTTACTTCACGGCGCGCCGAGCCCTGGAGAAGGGGTTGATGGTGCAAGTGCTGCCGGAGTGGACCTTCCTGGCGTCCTACCACGGCGGAGCCTGGTTACTGCATTCGCCAACCCGATACCTGCCGCCCAAGCTTCGGGTGTTGATCGATTACCTGGTGGAGTGCCTGGAGAAAGAGCCGACGTTGGGCAAGCCGGGCAAGTCGGACAGCTTGAGTACGGCGGTATCGGAGTATGAACTGCCCGAGAGTGACGGGTTGTTCTGAGCAAAGACTCGATCTGTCGGCAAAACAAAAAGGCCCGCATGTTCGGCATGCGGGCCTTTTCATACAACGTCTTTCAGATCAGTGCTTGCTGTCCTGGTTGGACAACGCCAGTAGCTGCTTTTCCTGGTTCCAGTCAAACGGCTCGTCGTTCTGTTCGGCTTCGAAGCGACGTTCTTCCAGTGCCTGATACAGATCGATTTCGTCATCAGGCATGTAGTGCAGGCAGTCGCCAGCGAAGTACCACAGCAGGTCGCGCGGGACCAGGTGAGCGATTTGCGGGTAGCGGGTGATCACCTGGCACAGGATGTCCTGGCCCAGGTATTGGCTTTCGATCGGGTCGACCGGCAGCAGTGCAAGCAGTTCGTCGAAGCGCTCCAGGAACAAGGCATGGCTTTCGTCGGGAACCTGTTCGGCCTCACCTACGGCGACCAGGATGCTGCGCAGGTGGTCGAGCAATACGAGATGATCGGCAACGATGTTGGACACGAGATAAGTCCTCAAGAGCAAAACGGGCGCGGGAGTATAAAGCTCCTGCGCCCGTTTTTACATGGTGTAGCGGCTCGGTTTGATCAGCGGACCTTCCCCGCGGCTATCGCCAGTTCCTCTTTGTCGAAGTCATCGACATCGATCACCTTGCGCCGCGCCGCCTCGGCGTCACGCAGGGTTTGCGCTTCCACCGGTTGCAACACGCCGGCCTCCAGCGCGGCATCGATCACGTGCTCGCCTGCGACCGGTTTGACCTGTCCGCTCTTGAGCGCCACATGCAGTTTTTTCTGCAAGGATTGCGCAGCGCCCGACAGGTTGCAGGCATGTTGCAGGGCGCCGACCGGGTCTTCCAGCGATTGCGGGCGGTAGCAACCCAGGAGCACTTCCTCCAGCGCCGGGTCACCTTTGGCCCGACCGATAACCGCAGCAACCTGTGCGCCCAGCTTGTCGGAAGGCCCTTTGTGGCGACGACCGAACGGGAACACGATCACCCGCAGCACACACGCCAGGACTTTGTTCGGGAAGTTGTTGAGCAATTCATCCATGGCCCGTTCGGCCTGGCCGAGGCTTTCCTCCATGGCCCAGGCAAACAGCGGCTCCATGTGTTCCGGCGCGTCGAGGTCGTTGTAGCGCTTGAGCGCGGCGCTGGCCAGGTACATGTTGCTGAGTACATCGCCCAGGCGTGCCGACAGGCGTTCGCGGCGTTTCAATTCGCCACCGAGCAGCATCATGCTGAGATCGGCCAGCAATGCGAACGCAGCAGCCTGCCGGTTGAGAGCGCGGAAATAACCCTGGCTGAGCCTGTCGCCCGGCATATGTTCCAGGTGTCCAAACCCGAGATTCAGCACCAGCGTGCTCGCGGCATTGCTGACGGCAAATCCGATGTGCCTGAGCAACAGGCCATCGAATTCAACCAGTGCCTGATCCTTGTCTTCACGGGTGGCCAGGGCCATTTCCTTGAGGACGAAAGGATGGCAGCGAATGGCCCCCTGACCGAAGATCATCAGATTGCGCGAAAGAATGTTCGCGCCCTCGACGGTAATGAAAATCGGCGCGCCACACCATTTGCGCGCGAGGTAATTGTTCGGTCCCTGGATGATCGCCTTGCCGCCGTGTACATCCATGGCGTGGCTGATGCATTCACGGCCCCGTTCGGTGAGGTGATACTTGAGAATCGCCGACAGCACCGAAGGTTTCTCGCCCAGGTCCACCGCATTGGCCGTCAGCATCCGCGCGGCATCCATCATCCAGGCGTTGCCGCCGATGCGGGCCATGGATTCCTGAATGCCTTCGAACGCCGCAATCGGCACGTTGAACTGTTCGCGAATCTGCGCGTACTGGCCTGTCACCAGGCTGGTGAACTTGGCCATGCCGGTACCCACCGCCGGCAGGGAAATCGAACGCCCGACCGACAGGCAATTCATCAGCATCATCCAGCCTTTGCCGAGCATTTCCTGGCCGCCGATGAGGAACTCCAGCGGGATGAAAACGTCCTTGCCGGAGTTCGGACCGTTCATGAACGCTGCGCCCAGTGGCAGGTGAC
>NZ_RCNW01000476.1:0-6686 GCF_004307605.1 Pseudomonas sp. Sample_24 | reverse complement strand
CTGAAGCCTCAAGTCAGGTAGAATGCGCGCCCGGTTTTTGGAGAAGCTCATGACCCTGCTCAAATTCAGCGATGTGTCCCTTGCTTTCGGCGCTATGCCGTTGTTGGACAAGGTGTCCTGGCAGATCGCCCGTGGAGAGCGGGTGTGCATCATCGGCCGCAACGGCACTGGCAAGTCCAGCATGATGAAGCTCGTCAAGGGCGACCAGAAGCCCGATGATGGCTCGGTTTGGCGCGCACCCGGCCTCAAGATTGGTGAATTGCCGCAAGAATTGCCAGTAGCCGACGAGCGGACCGTGTTCGATGTGGTAGCCGAAGGCCTGGACGGTGTCGGTGCCTTGCTGGCCGAGTATCACCACCTGAGCCAGAACATCGTCACCGATGCCGATCTGGACAAGCTGATGCACGTTCAGCACGACCTCGAAGCCCGCGATGGCTGGCGTTTGCAGACCCTGGTCGACAGCACGCTGAGCCGCCTGCAGCTACCGGCAGACAAGACCCTGGCCGAGTTGTCCGGTGGTTGGCGCCGCCGCGTCCTGCTGGCCCAGGCCCTGGTTTCCGAACCGGATCTGTTGCTGCTCGACGAGCCAACCAACCACCTGGACATCGGTGCGATCGCCTGGCTCGAAGAGGCGCTGAAGGATTTCCAGGGCGCCGTGCTGTTCATCACGCACGACCGTTCCTTCCTGCAAAACCTCGCTACCCGCATCCTCGAACTGGATCGTGGCGGCCTGATCGACTGGAACGGCGACTACGCCAGTTTCCTCGTGCATAAAGAAGCCGAGCTGGCCGCCGAGGCCACTGCCAATGCGCTGTTCGACAAACGCCTGGCTCAGGAAGAGGTGTGGATCCGCCAAGGCATCAAGGCTCGCCGGACCCGTAACGAGGGCCGCGTGCGTGCCTTGAAAGCGTTGCGCGTCGAGCGCAGCGAACGTCGCGAGCGCACCGGCAAGGCCAATATCCAGCTGGAAACCGCCGACAAATCCGGCAAGCAGGTGATGGTGCTCGAGAACGTGAGCTTTGCTCATCCGGGCGGGCCGTTCCTGATCAAGGATTTCTCCATGGTGTTGCAGCGCGGCGACCGTATCGGCCTGCTCGGCGCCAACGGTACCGGCAAGACCACGCTGCTCAAGCTGATGCTCAGCGGTCTGCAACCTACCAGTGGCAAAGTGGAGGAGGGCACGAAGATCGACGTCGCCTACTTCGACCAGTTGCGCCACCAGCTGGATCTGGAAAAGACCGTGATCGATAACGTCGCCGAAGGTCGCGATTTCATCGATATCGACGGCCAGAGTCGTCACGTGCTGAGCTATCTCGGCGACTTCCTGTTCAGCCCGCAGCGTGCCCGCACGCCGGTCAAGGCGCTGTCCGGAGGCGAGCGTGCCCGTCTGTTGCTGGCCAAGCTGTTCAGCAAACCGGCGAACCTGCTGGTACTCGACGAACCGACGAACGACCTCGACGTCGAAACCCTTGAACTGCTGGAAGAGGTCTTGCTGACCTTCAATGGCACCGTGCTGATGGTCAGCCACGACCGGGCATTCCTCGACAACGTAGTCACCAGCACCCTGGTCTTCGAGGGCGAAGGCAAGGTTCGCGAGTACGTCGGTGGTTACCAGGACTGGCTGCGTCAGGGCGGCTCGCCGCGCCTGCTGGGCGTGACCGAGAGCAAGTCTGGCAAGGCCGACTTGAACTCCGCGGTGGTCAAGGCTGAGCCCGCGCCAGTGGTGGCAGCGGTCGAAGCACCAGCGAAGAAAAAACTCAGCTACAAGTTACAGCGCGAGTTGGAAGCGTTGCCGGGCCAGATCGATGCCATGGAGCAGCAGATTGCTGCTGTTGAAGCCCAGATGGCGGATGCCGGGTTCTATCTGCGGCCGGCGGCTGAAACCGCGGCGGTGATCGCTCAGTTGGCGCAGTTGCAGGCTGAGCTCGACGTGATGGTCGAGCGCTGGGCCGAACTGGATGCCTGATTGATCGTGTAATAAAAAAGCCCGACCTCGGTAACGCGAGTGTCGGGCTTTTCATATGCCATTGAATTGAATCAGTTTCCTGTCTGGGCGAGCTATCAGGATTTGCTTTGCAGGCGCACCGCAAGCACATCGCAAGGCGCGCCGTGGAGCACGTCATTGGCAGTGGACCCCAGCAGCAATGCAAGGCCATGTCGGCCATGGCTGCCCACCACGATCATGTCGCATCCTTGTTCCTTGGCCAGATGGTGAATTTCCTGGCGTGGCTGGCCGTAGGTCAGATGGCTGTACTCCCGGGAAAGCTCCGGATACTTGACGATCAGCCGCTCCAGACGTTCCTTGGCCTGATCGAACTGCTGTTGTTGCAGTTGTGACAGGTCCATCGGCACATCGCCGCCGAAGGCCATGGCCATCGGTTCGACGATATGCACCAGGGACAGCTTCGCACCGTTGCTCACCGACAGCTCGCGAGCGCGGTGGATTACAGGGTCGCACTCTTCGGTTAGATCTACAGCGACCAGAATATGGTTGTAGGGCATGAGGTGCTCCTCCTGAGGGATGCAATATTGGTAAGTATGGCTGGTTTCAAGCGCAGTGGTTCCAAAGTGGCTCAATGCGCTCATTCAAAATCGGGAGTACAGATATGACGGTCTGGATAGTGGTGTCAATCCTGCTGGTGGTACTCAGCCCTCTGGCATGGTTGCGACCATCACGTCATCAAAGCGGTCGGATGGCCCTGCGCATGGAGGCGCGGCGCATCGGCCTGGCCATGCAACTGGCGCCCCAGGAGTGGCCGCACTGGCTCGCTCAGGAACCGCCGAACCCCTGTGCCCAGTACCATCGACCGCGGCGCGGCAGTCAGCCAGCCTGCTGGAGTTATTGGCAGAAAACGCCGGGGGTGTGGGTGAACCAGTGGCAGGAGCTCTGTGAAGATCCTGCGTTGCTGATTCATTTCGAAAAGTTGCCAGGCAACGTTTTCAAGATCGAAGCCGACAAACAAATGATCACTTTGTATTGGGGCGAGAAGGGCGAAACCGAAGTTTTGCAACAAATCGATGCGACCCTCAAGGCGCTCGCCTGACCCCAGGCCCCCGCAGGAGCGATGAGGCAATAAAAAGCCCGACAACATCATCGGGCGGGGGTGGCCAGGCAGGCCGGTAATTTGGTTTGCGCAGATCTTACGCTGGGTATTCACCGCAGCGTTCAAAAATTTTCTATCGAGTCCCGCCAGCGTAGCTTGTTAAACAGAGGCTGCGGCGAATTAGGGCGACTTTTCTAATGATTGATTCTATGAATGGCAGCACATGCACCCGCGTGTTAGAGAGCTTCGTCTTACAGAAATGACCGCAAAGTCGAGTTTCAACCCGCATTTTGGGCGATTGACAATTGTCGGAAATTCCGTGAAGGTGGCGTACCCAAATCAAACGGGCGTATGAATTGAGCGTTTGTATTTCAGATCGCTCCTACAGAATCCCGACTATCGCGTTGGCGGGTGTGCCGGGGGAATGGGCGTAGCATCGACGTTTAACGTCCCTGCCGAGCCGTTCGCCTGCGTCCGACGTGTACTGTTCAGCTTCCATATCGTGGAGATCAGTTGATGATTTACGAAGGTAAAGCCATCACGGTTAAGGCTCTTGAAAGTGGCATCGTCGAATTGAAATTCGACCTCAAGGGTGAGTCCGTCAACAAGTTCAACCGTCTAACCCTGAACGAACTGCGTCAGGCCGTAGACACCATCAAGGCAGATGCTTCGATCAAGGGTGTGATCGTCAGCAGTGGCAAGGACGTTTTCATCGTCGGCGCCGACATCACCGAATTTGTCGACAACTTCAAGCTGCCGGATGCAGAGCTTGTTGCAGGCAACCTCGAAGCCAACAAGATTTTCAGCGATTTCGAAGACCTCAACGTCCCGACAGTGGTTGCCATCAACGGCATCGCATTGGGTGGTGGTCTGGAAATGTGCCTGGCGGCGGACTACCGCGTCATGTCCACCAAGGCCAAGATCGGTCTGCCGGAAGTCAAGCTGGGCATCTACCCGGGCTTCGGCGGCACTGTGCGTCTGCCGCGCCTGATCGGTGCCGACAACGCCATCGAGTGGATTGCCGCTGGCAAGGAAAACCGTCCGGAAGACGCGCTCAAAGTCGGCGCAGTGGACGCAGTAGTTGCCCCTGAGAAGCTGCAGGAAGCCGCACTTGAAATGATCAAGCGCGCCATTTCCGGCGAGTTCGACTACAAGGCCAAGCGCCAGCCGAAGCTTGAAAAGCTCAAGCTGAACGCCATTGAACAAATGATGGCTTTCGAAACCGCCAAAGGTTTCGTGGCAGGTCAAGCCGGCCCGAACTACCCGGCGCCGGTTGAGGCGATCAAGACTATCCAGAAAGCCGCGAACTTCGGTCGCGAAAAGGCGCTGGAAGTCGAGGCTGCTGGTTTCGTCAAACTGGCCAAGACCTCTGCCGCGCAGAGCTTGATCGGTCTGTTCCTGAACGATCAGGAACTGAAGAAAAAGGCCAAGGCCTACGACGAAATCGCCAAGGACGTGAAGCAGGCCGCCGTTCTGGGCGCCGGCATCATGGGTGGCGGTATCGCCTATCAATCGGCGTCCAAAGGCACGCCGATCCTGATGAAAGACATCAACGAAGCCGGGATCGAGCAAGGTCTGGCCGAAGCCGCCAAGCTGCTGGTTGGCCGTGTTGATAAAGGCCGCATGACCGCCGCGAAAATGGCTGAAGTGCTCAACGGCATCCGTCCAACCCTGTCTTACGGCGACTTCGGTCACGTGGATCTGGTGGTGGAAGCGGTTGTCGAGAACCCTAAAGTCAAGCAAGCCGTTCTGGCGGAAGTTGAAGACAAGGTCAAAGAGGACACCATCCTCGCCTCGAACACGTCGACCATTTCCATCACCTTGCTGGCCAAAGCCCTCAAGCGCCCGGAAAATTTCGTCGGCATGCACTTCTTCAACCCGGTGCACATGATGCCGCTGGTTGAAGTGATCCGTGGCGAGAAGTCCAGCGAGCTGGCTGTTGCCACCACCGTTGCCTACGCCAAGAAAATGGGCAAGAACCCGATCGTCGTCAATGACTGCCCGGGCTTCCTGGTCAACCGTGTACTGTTCCCGTACTTCGGCGGTTTCGCCAAGCTGGTCAGCGCCGGTGTGGACTTCGTGCGTATCGACAAAGTCATGGAGAAGTTCGGCTGGCCAATGGGCCCGGCGTACCTGATGGACGTGGTCGGCATCGACACCGGCCACCACGGTCGCGACGTCATGGCTGAAGGCTTTCCGGACCGCATGAAAGACGACCGTCGCTCGGCCGTTGACGTGCTCTACGAAGCCAAGCGCCTGGGCCAGAAGAACGGCAAGGGCTTCTACGCCTACGAGACCGACAAGAAGGGCAAGCAGAAGAAGGTGGCCGACCCGTCGGTGCTGGAAGTGCTCAAGCCAATCGTTTTCGAGCAGCGTGAAGTCACCGACGAAGACATCATCAACTGGATGATGATCCCGTTGTGCCTGGAAACCGTGCGTTGCCTGGAAGACGGCATTGTCGAAACCGCCGCCGAAGCCGACATGGGTCTGGTCTACGGTATTGGTTTCCCTCCATTCCGTGGCGGCGCGCTGCGCTACATCGATTCGATCGGTGTTGCCGAGTTCGTTGCCCTGGCTGACCAGTACGCTGATTTGGGCGCGCTGTACCACCCGACCGCGAAGCTGCGCGAAATGGCCAAAAACGGCCAGAGCTTCTTCGGTTAAGCGCCTCCAACTAGAGTGAGAGTGAACTTATGAGCTTGAATCCTAGAGACGTCGTGATTGTCGACTTCGGTCGTACTCCGATGGGCCGCTCCAAGGGCGGCATGCACCGTAACACCCGCGCCGAAGACATGTCGGCGCACCTGATCAGCAAACTGCTGGAACGTAACGTCAAGGTTGACCCGAGCGAAGTCGAAGACGTGATCTGGGGCTGTGTGAACCAGACGCTGGAGCAGGGCTGGAACATCGCGCGCATGGCGTCGCTGATGACCCAGATCCCGCACACGTCGGCCGGCCAGACGGTCAGCCGTCTGTGTGGTTCGTCGATGAGCGCGCTGCACACCGCTGCGCAAGCGATCATGACCGGCAATGGTGACGTGTTCGTCGTCGGCGGCGTCGAGCACATGGGCCACGTGAGCATGATGCACGGTGTCGATCCGAACCCGCACATGTCGCTGTACGCGGCGAAAGCCTCGGGCATGATGGGCCTGACCGCTGAAATGCTGGGCAAAATGCACGGCATCACTCGCGAGCAACAGGACGCTTTCGGCGTGCGCTCCCACCAACTCGCCCATAAGGCGACCGTGGAAGGCAAGTTCAAAGACGAAATCATCCCGATGCAGGGCTACGACGAGAACGGTTTCCTGAAAACCTTCGACTACGACGAAACCATTCGTCCGGAAACCACCCTGGAAAGCCTGGCGGCTCTCAAGCCAGCGTTCAATCCGAAGGGCGGCACCGTGACAGCCGGTACTTCGTCGCAGATCACCGACGGTGCCTCGTGCATGATCGTGATGTCGGCGCAACGTGCTCAGGACCTGGGCATTCAGCCTTTGGCTGTGATTCGTTCGATGGCAGTGGCAGGTGTGGACCCGGCGATCATGGGCTATGGTCCAGTACCGGCCACACAGAAAGCACTGAAGCGCGCGGGCCTTGGCATCAACGATATCGACTTCTTCGAGCTCAACGAAGCTTTCGCCG
>NZ_RCNW01000362.1:0-6694 GCF_004307605.1 Pseudomonas sp. Sample_24 | reverse complement strand
GCCGTCAGCCAGGTACCGGCGACGTCCACCATCAACGAGCCTTGCAGGCCAGCAGTCATAGAGATTCCTTGATAACGATAAACCCGGCTCGCGCCAAATCGCCACCGCAGGCAGTGCCCGGTTGATCGGCGACATTATTTGGCAGCGGGAGCAGAACGAGAGTCGGCATGGGCGGCTAGCTTAGCGGATGTAAGCAGCCGCGCCCACCCGTAAGCGGTCAAACCTTGGCGGCAACCGGTGTCGATTTGCTGCGCGGACGCAATTGTGCGGTAGCCATGGCGGTGTCGGTGACACCTGATTCGGCACGCATGCCGGCAGCGAGGAACGGCACCATCAGGCGCATGACCTGCTCGATGGAGGTGTTCACACCAAAATCGGTCTCGGCAATGGCGCGCAAGGCCTTGATCCCGGACATGCTGAAGGCTGCCGCACCCAGCATGAAGTGCACGCGCCAGAACAGCTCGATCGGTGGGATACGCGGCGCAGCTTCATTGACCAGCATCATGTAACGGCGGAACACCTTGCCGTACATGTCTTCCAGGTAGCGACGCAAATGCCCCTGGCTCTGACTGAACGCCAGACCCAGCAAACGCATGAAGATGGACAGATCGTTACCGCTGCGAGGCTGGACCACCAGCGCTTGCTCGACGAGGATTTCCAGGAGTTCTTCGAGCGTTGGCTTGTTTTCAGGCTTGGCCTGACGACGCTCAAGCTCTTTATCGAGACTGATGCAGAACGGCCCGAGGAATCGCGAGAAAACCGCTTGGATCAGCGCCTTCTTCGATCCGAAGTGATAGTTCACCGCCGCCAGATTGACACCGGCCTTGCTGGTGATCAGACGCAACGAGGTTTCAGCGAAACCTTTTTCCGCGAACAACTGCTCGGCAGCATCAAGAATGCGTTCAACGGTTTCCGACTGGGCCATGGCTACTCCGCCTGACAAACACTTGTTTGAAACATACGTTTCAGCCTGTGCCTTGTCAAGCCTGGCAGTCCGTTTTGGGAACGGTCAGTCAGATATTTAACCATACAACGGCAAAGCTTCAATCCATTGGCTTATCGACCGTCTGGCGGGCAGTAAAAAAAGGGGCATTGCCAAGACCGTTTCACTGTATATAATCCCAGTCACTGTATAAAAAGACAGAGCGATCAATATGCTAAAGCTGACGCCACGCCAAGCCGAGATTCTGGCCTTCATCAAACGCTGCCTTGAAGACAACGGCTACCCGCCAACCCGTGCGGAAATCGCTCAGGAACTGGGTTTCAAATCGCCCAACGCGGCGGAAGAACACCTCAAGGCGCTGGCTCGCAAAGGCGCTATCGAGATGACCCCCGGTGCTTCCCGCGGCATTCGCATTCCCGGTTTCGAAGCCAAGGCCGACGATTCTACCCTGCCAATCATTGGCCGGGTTGCAGCCGGAGCGCCAATCCTTGCCCAACAGCACGTCGAAGAATCCTGCAACATCAACCCGGCGTTCTTCCACCCCCGGGCTGATTATCTGCTGCGGGTTCATGGCATGAGCATGAAAGACGTCGGCATTTTCGACGGCGACTTGCTGGCGGTCCATACCACTCGCGAAGCCCGCAACGGCCAGATCGTGGTTGCGCGGATCGGTGACGAAGTGACCGTCAAACGCTTCAAGCGCGATGGCAGCAAGGTCTGGCTGATTGCAGAAAACCCGGAATTTGCGCCTATCGAAGTGAACCTTAAAGATCAGGAACTGGTGATCGAAGGCTTGAGTGTTGGCGTCATTCGCCGCTAAAGGAGGCTTTATGCAGTTCCCACACACACCACAGCAAGCCCAACTGCCTCTGCTGTTCGAAGCGTTCATGGCGCCGCCGCTGGAGCCAATACTGAAAGAAGTGGTCGAGTCGCCGTGGAGCACCGACCCGGAAGTCTTCAGTGAATTGTCTCTGCGTGGTGCTGCCGGGAACTGCCTGAACCTTCTGGCGCCGATTCTCAGGGAGTTGAGCGAGGAACAGGATGCCCGCTGGCTCACACTGATTGCCCCGCCTGCCAGCCTGACCCAGGCCTGGTTACGGGATGCCGGACTTAATCGCGAACGCATTCTGCTGTTGCAACCACGTGGCACACAGAGCGCCCAGCAGCTGACCTGCGAGGCCCTTCGCCTTGGTCGCAGTCATACGGTTGTCAGTTGGTTGAACCCACTGAGTACAGCGTCACGACATCAGTTGATCAGCGCTGCTCGAACCGGGGATGCGCAAAGTTTGAATATTCGATTGGGTTAACTGGAAAGTGGCGCCCACTCGGGCCGCGCCGGGCTTCTCCAAGGACAGAGAAGCCGATATGAATCGAAATGTGAAAAACCGACAGACGGGATCAATGAAGGACCCGCGAACCCTCTTCCTTGTCGAATTCACCTTCCACCAGGCGTCCAGCCATCTGCACGCCGACACTCAACATCGCCTTGGCAACTTCTACATGCTGGCCTTGCAGGAACGCCTTGGCATCCTCGGAGAAATCCAAAGTAACCAGAGAACCCTCGTCCTCAGCCCTTCGCAGCTCGATACGGCCGTCTGGTAACTCAACAATTTCTAGAAAGGACGTTGGCATAAAGGTTTGTTCTCCACGAAAGGCGGGGATTATATAGGCATCAGCCATGCTTCGCTCGGGATCTTGACCAGATGCCATCCCGAAACTGTTTCTGTCAGCACTCGTTCAGGCCTTCACGAAAGCGGATCGCCAACCCCTTCAGATTCTGACGCCAGCTCTCCAACTCCTCACGACTCAGCTCTTGAGGCGCTTGCTCTTCATCGAGATTTACCGCCAGGATCAAAGGCTGAGTCACGTCGCCTTTAGGCTTGTGCGGTGCACGCGGGGGTTGAAACAGCGCCGCGTGGGCCGCCAGCAGCTTGGCCAACCAGGTTTCCGGGTTGTTGGCCAGTTCAAACATCTCCGCCATTTCCGGGATGGCAATGCTGTCCAGCACTTCACGAGTCAGCAACGACTCGGCCCGGGACGCATTGGCTTGAGGCAAGCGATAGAAACCGGCAATCTCATGACACAACCCCAACAGCGCCCCATACAAGTGAAACAGCGCCGATTCGCGTCCGGCCTGAATCAGCGCCAGGGAGTTCATCGCTCGTCCCTCTTCTGCCTTGGCGAGAGCTTCCAGCGACAGGCCGGCGAAGTAAATTTTCTGGTTGGTACGGGTATAGAGTTCGTGGGCCATGACGGCAGCCTCCACAACGAAATAATTGCTTGATGCAGGTCGGACAGTGTCGTGGATCACTCGATCCGACCGCAAGCACAAAACAAAAAGGCCGCATGAAAACCCGAGGTTTGTCATGCGGCCTTTTCAGTACCCGACGATTTACGCCTTCGCAGTCGGACGCTTGTCTTCGACTTTCCACTTGCCGCCGTCGTAGAACGCTTTCCAGCCCGTCGGTTTGCCGTCGACTTCGGTCTGGACGTATTGCTCCTTGGTCTTGCGGCTGTAGCGGATTACCGCTGGCAGACCGTCCGGGTCTTTCTTCGGCGCTTCGCACAGGAAGTGGTACTTCGGATCGATCTCATCCTTGTGCGGGATGATTTCCATGACCAGAGGGGCACGGGTCTCGCGGTTTTTCGGGAACTGACTGGCCGCCAGGAACAACCCGGAAGCACCGTCGCGCAGGATGTAGGTGTCGTTGACCTTTTCGCATTTCAGCTCAGGCATCTTCACCGGGTCCATCTTCGGCGGCGCCGCGTCACCGCTCTTCAGCAGCTTGCGAGTGTTCTTGCAGGTCGGGTTGGTGCAACCGAAGAACTTGCCGAAACGGCCAGTCTTGAGTTGCATCTCACTGCCGCATTTGTCGCATTCCAGGCTCGGACCTTCGTAGCCCTTGATGCGATAAGTGCCCTCTTCGATTTCGTAACCATCGCAATCCGGGTTGTTACCGCAGATGTGCAACTTGCGCTTTTCATCGAGCAGGTAAGCATCCATCGCGGTGCTGCAAATCGGGCAGCGATGCTTGCCACGCAGCACCAGCGATTCCGACTCACCCTCGTCGTCCGCAGCGATTTCGTCGCCCGGCACCAGGTTGACGGTGGCCTTGCAGCGCTCTTTCGGCGGCAGGCTGTAGCCCGAGCAACCGAGGAATACACCGGTCGACGCGGTACGAATCTGCATCGGACGGCCGCAGGTGGTGCACGGAATGTCAGTCATCACCGGCTGGTTGGCACGCATGCCGCTTTCCGGACTTTCAGCCACTTCGAGTTTTTTCTTGAAGTCACCGTAGAACTCGTCGAGCACGTTTTTCCAGTCGCGTTCGCCCTGGGCCACGTCATCGAGATGCTCTTCCATGCCGGCGGTGAAGCCGTAGTCCATCAGGTTGGAGAAGCTCTCGGCCAGACGCTCGGTGACGATGTCACCCATCTTTTCCGAGTAGAAGCGACGGTTGTGCAGCGCCACGTAGCCGCGGTCCTGGATGGTCGAAATGATCGCAGCGTAGGTCGAAGGACGACCGATGCCGCGTTTTTCCATTTCTTTAACCAGGCTGGCTTCCGAGTAACGCGCCGGTGGCTTGGTGAAGTGCTGGGTTGGATCAAGCTTGATCAGCTTCATCGCATCGCCCTGGGCCATGTCCGGCAGCACATCGTCATCACCAGGCTTGGCGATTTGTGGCATGACGCGGGTGTAACCGTCGAACTTGAGAATACGGCCCTTGGCGCGCAATTCGAAATCGCCAGCCCCGACAGTCACGGTGGTGGACAGGTACTGCGCCGGGAGCATCTGGCAAGCGAGGAACTGGCGCCAGATCAGCTCGTAGAGACGCTCAGCGTCACGCTCCATGCCCGACAGCTTGCTTGGCTCGGTGTTGGCATCGGACGGACGAATCGCTTCGTGAGCCTCTTGTGCGCCTTCCTTGCTGCTGTAGACGTTCGGAGTTTCCGGCAGATACTTCTTGCCGAACTCACCTTCAATGTAGGTCCGCGCCATCGCCACGGCATCGGTCGACAGGTTGGTGGAGTCGGTACGCATGTAAGTGATGTAGCCGGCTTCGTACAGACGCTGGGCCATCATCATGGTTTTCTTCACGCCGAAGCCCAGGCGGTTGCTTGCGGCCTGCTGCAGGGTGGACGTGATGAACGGTGCCGACGGCTTGCTGCTGGTCGGCTTGTCTTCGCGCTTGACGATGCTGTAGCTGGACGCCTTGAGCTTCTCAAGCGCGGCCATGGCCTGGGCTTCGTTGAGCGGCTTGAAGGCTTCGCCCTTTTCGCGAGCGACGTCGAAACGCACAGTGGCGCCTTTGGCGGTGCCGAGGTCGGCGTGAACTTCCCAGTACTCTTCCGGGATGAACGCACGGATCTCGCGCTCACGCTCAACCACCAGTTTCACCGCAACCGATTGCACACGACCGGCCGACAGACCACGGGCGATCTTGGCCCACAGCAGCGGCGAAACCATGTAACCCACGACGCGATCGAGGAAACGACGCGCCTGCTGGGCGTTGACACGATCAATGTCCAGCTCGCCCGGCTCGGAGAAGGCTTCCTGAATCGCCTTCTTGGTGATCTCGTTGAACACCACGCGCTTGTAGCGGCTGTCGTCACCACCGATGGCTTCGCGCAGGTGCCAGGCAATGGCTTCCCCCTCGCGATCCAAGTCGGTTGCGAGATAGATGGTGTCAGCATCCTTGGCGAGCCTGCGCAGCTCTTCGATGACCTTTTCCTTGCCCGGAAGGATCTCGTACTTGGCTTTCCAGCCATGCTCGGGATCGACCCCCATGCGGGCAACCAGCTGCTTGCGCGCCTTTTCTTTGGGCGACAAGGCCGGCGCTTCGCCCGCAGCAGCCTTGCCGCGCTTGGCGGCGGGCTCTTTGCTGGCGCTAGCCGAACCGCTGGTGGGCAGGTCTCGGATATGGCCGATACTCGACTTCACCACGTATTCGTTGCCCAAATACTTGTTGATGGTCTTGGCCTTAGCCGGGGATTCCACAATGACCAGCGATTTGCCCATGGATCAGAAAATTCCTGAATTCGAGAAGTGAAAGGCGGTTGGCGCCTGACGCGGCACCGCTATATATAGTGGCAACAAGGTGAGGTCAAGCGCAGGGTTTTGCGCGCACTCAGCTTATGGCTTGGTAAAAAGGCTTTCTTCGGCCTGCACCAAAGCAAAGCGTGGCACCTGTTCGCCGTCAACCTCGACGGACTCCAGGAACATGCTCAAGGGACGCACCCAAAAGCCGTAATCGCCATACAGGGCTTGGTAGAAGACCACTTCTTCTTCGGTTTCCGAATGCCGCGCAACACTGAAAACGCGGTACTGCGGACCTTTGTAATGTTGGTAGAGCCCTGGTTGTATCGGCATGCTTTGGCCCTCACTCAAATTTTTTCAAAATAAAAACAAAATAAATCCGGAAAAACAAAAACCGGGGCACTTGGCCCCGGCTTCCATCAACGAGTCGCTTAAACGCGTTCGAAGACGGTGGAGATGCCTTGGCCGAGACCAATGCACATGGTGGCGACCCCGAGGTTGCCGCCATTTTGCTTCATCACGTTGAGCAAAGTGCCGGAGATACGCGCACCGGAGCAACCAAACGGGTGACCCAGGGCGATCGCGCCGCCGTGCAGGTTAACCTTCTCGTTCATCTTGTCGAGCACTTTCAGATCTTTCAACACTGGCAAGGCCTGTGCGGCGAAAGCTTCGTTGAGCTCGAAGAAGTCGATATCGTTGATGCCAAGGCCCGC
>NZ_RCNW01000259.1:0-1048 GCF_004307605.1 Pseudomonas sp. Sample_24 | reverse complement strand
GCATCTTTGAAGGCCGGGTTGGTGCTGACCAGCAGGATCGCGCCGAAGCCGATGATGAAAGTCAGGATATAGAAGTAGCCAATGAAGCCAGTCGCGTACAGCACGCTCTTGCGAGCTTCTTTTGCGTCACTCACGGTGAAGAAGCGCATCAGAATGTGTGGCAGGCCAGCGGTACCGAACATCAGCGCCAGACCCAGCGAGAAGGCCGAAATCGGGTCCTTGACCAGACCGCCCGGGCTCATGATCGCTTCGCCCTTGGCGTGAACCTTGATCGCTTCGGAGAACAATGTGTTGAAGTCAAAGCCTACGTGCTTCATCACCATCAGCGCCATGAACGAGGCACCGGACAGCAACAGCACAGCCTTGATGATCTGCACCCAGGTGGTCGCCAGCATGCCGCCGAACAGCACGTACATGCACATCAGCACACCGACCAGAATCACCGCGACGTGATAGTCCAGACCGAACAACAGCTGAATCAGCTTGCCGGCACCGACCATTTGCGCGATCAGGTAAAACGCTACCACCACCAACGATCCGCAAGCGGACAGCGAGCGGATCTGGGTTTGGCCCAGGCGATAGGACGCCACGTCGGCAAAGGTGTATTTACCCAGGTTACGCAGGCGCTCGGCGATCAGAAACAGAATGATTGGCCAGCCCACCAGGAAGCCGATCGAGTAGATCAGGCCATCGTAGCCGGAGGTGAACACCAGCGCGGAAATACCCAGGAAGGATGCCGCCGACATGTAGTCGCCAGCAATCGCCAGACCGTTCTGAAAACCGGTGATCTTGCCACCCGCCGCATAGTAGTCGGAGGCCGAGTTGTTTTTCTTGGATGCCCAGTAGGTGATGCACAGGGTGGCACCGACGAAGGCGACGAACATCACGATCGCCGACACGTTGAGCGGTTGTTTCTGAACGGCGCCGGTCAGGGCGTCAGCCGCCCAGGCGCCAGGTGCGAACGCTGCGATGCTCAAAAGAGCCATTAGACGCCGGATCATTGCTGAGCCTCCTTGAGAATCGCATTGTTCAGGTCGTCGAACTCGCC
>NZ_RCNW01000015.1:0-47220 GCF_004307605.1 Pseudomonas sp. Sample_24 | reverse complement strand
TGGTGAACCAGGATCAGAAGATCGCCGGCAACGACATCAAGCTGGGTATCCCGACTAAGATCCCGAGCGGCTCGGGTAACAAGGTTAAGCCGACAAGCCCTTTGCCTCAGGAGACACCACCGGTCGTAACAAAGACTCCTGTAGTAACGCCCAAGACCTATCCAAAAGGCATTGCGTGGGAAATTGATATGTCTCCCCCAAAACCACCCAAAACCTATCCAAAAGGTATTGCGTGGGAGATTGATATGAGCCCGCCTAAGCTGGAGGTCGTGGGGACGAAGATGAAACTTAACCCTCAACCAGTGAAGCCAACTGTAAAACCAGTAGTGAAGCCTGTGAAACCTGTGACACCGATAGATCTGGACGTCGTGGATTCGACGATCAAGCCGCCGGCTGTGCCAGCGAAGCCTGGTCCAAGCAGAGGTCGTAACTTTGACTCGGTAGAATTTAACGAAGTTAAAAAGGCGATGAGTGCCGTCAACGTCAACGATAAAGCGGGATTGGCTAAACTCCAGAAAAATCCAATCAAGATTAATCTAGACAATAAAGGTTATCTGGATGCCAATGGCAAGCCAAGGGCGCCAATCGTCATTAGCAAACCGAGCGATATGGAAAAATTGCATGGCCAGGTGATTTACACCGGTGCACGGAATAAAGGGCTCGAACTGCCGAAAGGCGTGGGTGAGTCGACAAAACTTTATCTGGACGTTAAAAAAGAAAACGGCAAATACTCTGTGAAATATCAATCGAAGCCGCCGTCGGGTCCGGTAGCCAACAACGACGCTCCGACTTTTAAAGCTTCACCAGCACCGAAATCCACGTATAAGACACCGGTGTTCGGATCTAACGCAAGTGGCAGCGCCGCCAAGCCGGGGACAGTAACAGCTAAGAATAACATTCAGGCTAAGCCTGCGAAAACCACTCCAAAGCGGACAGCGAAAGTGGCACCGTTGGCGGACAATAGTGGTTCTACACAGGCACCGCAGCCGTCTAAGGCGACGAATCCGAAGCGGACCGCTAAGGTAGCGCCGATGCCGGACAATAGCGTTGCGTCGCCGCATGATTCGGCTTCTATTGCAAAGAATGGCGGGATGAAAAATCACCCATCCAAGGGGGTATTTGATGATTTTGACGGAAAGTCAACAACCGGGGGCGTTCCCAAAAACTTTGTAGAAGCGGCACGTCAAGATACGGGGGAGCTCAATGGATTGACTTCCCAGAAAGCAACTATGTTATAAAACGTGAGGTAGCAGCTGGTCCGGTGTTTATACTAAACAAAAAATCTGCTGACTCTCCAGCAGAATCAGTGACAACACATACGGATCTATCTACAGCATCAAAAACAGACACATCCTAGATTCATTAGTGATGTGACAGCTTATTGATAAGCACCATTGCACGCGACAACTAGCGCGGTGAGTCTGTGGGGAGCTCACAGATTCGCCGCGTTTTAATTGGAATTTTAGTGCGCCATGTGCTTGCCTAATGCACAAGTGCGTACCGCACGGCTTTTCGTAACTTGCACTAGGATTTGTTATGCTCGACTATATTGCTTTAGGGTTGTTATGTTTTGTTGGCATAGTGTTGTTTTATGGGATAATCGTATTGCACGACATCCCCTACGACATTGCCAAACATCGTAATCACCCTCATCAAGATGCCATTCATGCTACCGGCTGGGTTAGCCTCTTCACCTTGCATGTGCTTTGGCCGTTTTTATGGATTTGGGCCACTCTCTACAGAGAGGATCGTGGGTGGGGTTTCAGTAATAATGCCTCCTTACAAAACCATGTTTTGAATTTAGAGCTTCAAGTCAACGCTCTCCATCAACGGCTTGCTCAACTTGAGGAGGTTTCACAACTGGAGACCACTCCAGCCGCTGTCAATTCGACCATGAGTGATTAACATGGATCTGCTGCTCGTTCTTATTTATTCGGCCTTTTGCGTGGCCGTGTTCAAGATTTTTCGCATTCCGCTGACCAAATGGACAGTACCCACCGCCGTTTTAGGCGGTATCGTCCTCATCGGTAGTTTGATTTTCACCATGAACTATAACCACCCTTATTCGGAAGTGACGCGCTCGTATTATGTCTCCATTCCGATCGTGCCCGTGGTTACGGGTCAAGTCATCGAAGTCCCCGTCCAGACCAACCGACCGCTAAAAAAAGGCGATGTGCTGTTTCGCCTTGACCCTGTGCCGTTCGCAAATCGACTCAAATCAATCAAGGCTCAATTAGTTTCGGCGCAAAGCGATCTTTATCGCATTAAAGCAATGACCAAACACGGCTTTAGCAATGAGCACGAATTGGATACGGCTACAGCGCGCGTTGAAGATTTGAGCGCACAGCTTGATACGGCGCAATATGAACTGGACCATACGATTATTCGCGCCCCGGCCAATGGGTTTGTTACCCAAATGTCACTGCGTCCCGGAATGATCGCCACGCGTGTTCCATTACGACCGTTGATGGTATTTATACCGGATGAAGATTATTTCCTCACGGCCTGGATGCGCCAAAATAGCCTGTTACGCTTGACCGTAGGCAGCGATGCGGAAGTCGCCTTTGATGGTCTACCAGGTAAGGTCTTTCAAGGTAAGGTCAAAAATGTGCTGACCGTCATTGGCGAAGGTCAAGTCCAAGCATCAAGTACCTTGGTTAGTTCTCCCGGGGCTACCCCACCGGGTCGCGTCCCGGTGGTTATCGAAATTACCGACCCTGCGTTCACCTCCTATCGCAAACAAATGCCAGGGGGCGCTTACGGTCAGGCCGCTTTATACAGCGAGCATTTCCATCATGTCGCAGTGATGCGTAAGATTCTTCTGAGAATGGCCTCTTGGATGAATTATCTTTTTCCTTTCCATTGATCTTGGCAGTAGCCTGCTTGGCAGCATAATTGTAGGGGGCCAAAGCCGGCCTTGGTTTTGGTGACGTGCACAGGCAGGGGTGAGCTCACTACGCATAATCGGCGTACGCTGCGCAAACGCCCTGTAGGAATGTGGTGCCGTAATACCCCCTTTGGTTAGAAACTAGGGTTGGTGAACATAAGGTCGCTAGCGTCACTTAGGTATTTGGATAGCAATAGGTGAAGGATTTCCCTACAGGCAGGCTCTTCGTAAAAAGGCCTAATTAAAACACGTCAACGACTCAGCTGTCGGGCGTATCGGCAGCCCCGTGCTCGTTATCTGAGTCAGATCACTTTTTCGTGTAGTTTTGGCACCCCATTTCGAAGAGTCTAAATAAGCGCCGGACCCGGTGCGGTGGAGCCATGTGTTTATGACCAATGCGAATTGGCCGGCGAGCACGGGTGCACCACACGGAGTGAATTCACGCAAAGGGAGTGTGATTTGGCCAGAATATTGATTGCAGACGATCATGCCGTGGTTCGAATGGCGGTACGCCTGTTACTTGAAAAGGGTGGACATGAAGTAGTGGCAGAAGCGTCGTGCGGACTGGAGACGGTTAGGCTCGCACGCCAATTGACACCGGACCTGGTGATCCTAGACATAGACCTGCCAAGGCTAGACGGCTTTGGTGTATTGCAGCGGCTACGTTCCGAATCCGATCGCATGAAGGTCATCGTATTTTCGTGCCTGGATTTGGGGCGATACGCCATTCGGTGCTCCAGAGCCGGCGCACACGCATTTGTGTCCAAGGACGGTGATTTACCCGAGTTGTTGAGCGCCGTTCAGATTGTTCTCGCTGGATATACCCTTTTTCCAACCACAGATTTTTCTTCGGTTGATACCTCTTCACGCTTGGCCTCCGAAGAGATGTTAATGAAGTCTCTGTCTGACCGAGAGTTGACGGTACTACGTCAATTGGCCAGTGGGCGGCGCGTCAAGGACATCGCCCAGGAGCTGATGCTCAGCGAAAAGACCGCCAGCACGTACAAAGCTCGGCTCATTATCAAATTGCAAGTCGCTAACTTTCTCGAGTTGGTTGACTTTGCTCGGCGTAATCGGGTGATTTGATTTTTGCTCACCCGATCACTGTGGCAACCTAGTAATTTTTTTGCTTGCAAATAGCGCCTTGCTGCAAACATTGCGGCACGGCGCTCCTCCCTTGCGTCGTGAGATAGCTTACGAGTGTCAGACAGGCGATCTACGGTAAGCTTCAAGCCACCTCCAGGACCCATTCGGCGGCTCGCTCAGCAATCATGATTGAAGCCGCATTGGTGTTGCCACCGATGAGCGTGGGCATGATAGAGGCATCCACAACCCTTAGCCCGTGAAGGCCATGAACACGCAATTGATGGTCCACCACTGCGTCCTCGCCTTGGCCCATGCGACAGGTGCCCACGGGGTGATAGATGGAATCGGTCCGCCGTCGGAGCAGATTGATTAATTGCTCGTCGCTGCCGGGATCAATGCGGTGCATATTCTGCAGACCAAAGCGGGCCAAGGCCGGCTGCTCAATGATTTCTCGCGCCATGCGATACCCCTTGAGCAATGTTTGCACATCGTCTTCGTGCCCCAAAAAGTTGGGATCAATACGGGGCGCAGCGCTCGGATCGGCCGATAACAGACCCACGCTACCGACACTCTTCGGCCGTAACACACAAACGTGGCAGCTAAAGCCATGCCCCCAATGCAGCTTACGGTTATGGTCGTCGAGCATGCTGACAACGGAATGCATCTGGATGTCAGGGCGGGCCAAAGCCGCGTCGGTTTTCAGGAAAGCGCCACCTTCAGCAAAATTGCTCGCCAGTGGACCACGCTGGTGCATCCAATACTGGGCCGCAGCCGCAGCTATTTTGACGCCACCTGCAACGGAATACCCGATCAGTGAGTTGTCAGTGGCTTTGTAGCAGAGCACCAGGTCCGGATGGTCTTGCAAATTCTGGCCGACACCGGGCAATTCGTGCAGCACCGGAATACCTTGTGGCTTAAGCTCGGCATGCGCACCAATGCCCGAGAGCATCAATAATTGCGGACTACCAAACGCACCGGCACTGAGCAACACCTCTTTGCGTGCCTTCAGGATATTGGTGCGATCTTTATAGCGGATCTGCACTCCGGTGGCCTGTTTGCCTTCCAGCACAATGCGCTCTGCGTGGGTACCGGTGAGCACGGTAAGGTTGTGACGTGAGTCGCGCACCGGTGCTAAGAAGGCGCTGGCCGTACTCCAACGTCGACCATCGCGGATGGTCACATCGTACGCGCCAATCCCTTCTTGGTTGAGTCCGTTGAAGTCGCTGTTGTAGCGATGGCCTGCCTGTTGTCCTGCTTCAATAAAGGCCTGTGTGGCCGGATGCACGTCGTTCTGGCCGACATGCAGCTCACCGTCCGCACCGTGAAAATTGCAGGCTCCGCGGTGATTCGCCTCACTTTTGCGAAAGTAGGGCAACACGTTAGCAAAGGACCAACCGGCATTGCCCAGCGCGCCCCAGTCGTCATAGTCACTGTGATGACCACGGATGTACACCATGCCGTTGATCGAACTACTACCGCCCAACACTTTGCCCCGTGGTTGATAGCCGATACGCCCGCCCAAACCGCGTTGTGGGACGGTGTCATACGCCCAGTTAACATGACGAGTGGGAAGAATGACCGCCACACCGGCGGGCATGTGGACCAAGGGTGAGCGGTCTTGGGGGCCCACTTCCAGCAGGCAAACGGAAATGCTGGGGTCAGCACTAAGACGGTTGGCCAGCACGCACCCGGCCGAACCGGCGCCAACGATGATGTAGTCAAATTCCATAAAATGGCTTCCAAGGAGTGGGTTGTCGCCCTGGATTTTTCGCGATGCCCATGACATAAGCTTGACCTTTGCCGACAGAAAATTGATCTTGGCCGACATGGACGCTTTTATTCGAACGACCTCCTTCTGCGGCTTTCATGAACTTGTGACCAAGCTGGGTGGTAACCCCGCGCAGATGCTGCAGCGCTTTCACATCCAATCCCAATTCCTTCAGGAAGCGGACGCCACAGTGCCCCTACGCTCATTGGTCGAACTATTGGAGTACGCGGCTCGTGAATTGAACTGCTCCGACTTCGGCCTGCGCATGGCGGAATATCAGAATTTACAAGTGCTTGGGCCGATTGCCGTGATGGCTCGCAATTCGGCGAGCGTAGAACATGCGTTAAGAGATATTGTGCGCTTTATTGGTTACCACAGTTCGGGCATTGAACTCGACCTGGATTTGAGTCTCGCTCAGTCTCCACGCCTTATCATTGGCCTTCGGTTGCCCAGTCTATTGCCACAACGGCAAATGCTGGAGTTGGCCATGGGGGTGGCATACAAGGCGATGAAACTGCTATGTGGCACCCACTTTAGGGCTCAGGCAGTCTTATTGTGCGCGGTCAGCGGACTGCCAACGGCGCACTACCGCCGCTATTTCAAGACCGAAGTGTGTACGGGACAAAGCTGCAATGCGCTGGTGATGACCCAGCAGCAGTTGAATCAGGGGATCGAAGCGCAGGACCCAAACGTACACCGAACACTGGTGCAATATTTTGAACACGTCCATGGCCACAGCACCGTTGATTTGATTGGTCGAGTGCACCGTGTGGTGTCGCGTCTGCTACCGACCCAACAGTGTCGCTTGCCCATTATTGCCCAGCACCTGGGTATTCACGAGCGCGCCCTGCAACGCCAACTTGCCGAGCGTCAGCAACGATTTGACCAGATACTCGATAAGATCCGGCGTGAGCGCGCCGATTACTATTTAAAGGAGCAGAGTATCCCGATCTCGCAAATTGCCGGAATGCTCGGCTATAGCGAGCAAAGCGTGTTCAATCGCGCTTCCCGCCGCTGGTTTGCGGCGACGCCTGGCGAACGGAGGCGTCAATTATTGGCATTGCCGCTTCTGTCCAATGACTGATCGAAAGGGACCTCAAGCGAGTGAGCCCCAGCGACGTCCTTGTGCGCTGGCGGCGCGGTTTCCCAGTGCGCCGCGACTCAGCCTGCAGCAGGCGGAATACGCGGCGTGCCTAGCTTATTGCTTAGTGCCAGGTACCAGTTCAAACGCCGGCGTAAACGGCGTGATGGCATCCATTATTTTCAGATGTTGCCGATCGCCTTCCACTTGCGCCTTGCCGTCTGCGACAAGCTGCTGAAAGCTGGACTTGTTGGCCATTAAGGCTTCGAGCGCCGATCGATCGACAGTAATGCTCAGGTCTGGATTTTTAGCTTGCTGCCCTTTGATGCTGGTTAAGGTCGAATTGCTCAACTCAACGACAAACTGCTCACCGTTGTCGGGCGTTTTAAGATTCAAAACAAAGTGTTTGTCTGCGACTTTACTGCCGTCCAAGCGGATACCTAGGTCTTCAAGCCACAACTCCGTGCTCATGGCGCGGATAATGTCAGGACCGGTGGAGTTTGGCGGTACCCCCTCAGGCATGCCGTGGCGTAATTCATAGGCCGCCGCAAGGAAGCTGTTGCGCACTCCGGCGCTTTCCTTCTGATAACCGACTTGTTCGTAGACGTCCGCCAACAAATCTTTGGCCTGGCTATTTTTCGGTTCGGCGTACACCAATTTATTCAAAATCTCATAGGCTTCGCGGTATTTACCCTGATCGAACAAGCTTTGGCCCTTGACCAGAATCTTTTGGGCGCCGCCCATCATCTCGACATACAGCGGCGCTGAATCCTTGGGGGACAGCGGCATCAGCGTCGCCGGATTGGCATCCCAGTAACCCAAGTAGCGATTGATCACAGCGCGACTGTTGTGTTCTTCCGAACCGTGGTAGCTATGGGTTGCCCAGTTGTTTTTCAAACTTTCCGGCAACTTGTAGACGTTGTGGATTTCATTGATGGTTACGCCCTGATTGGCGGCATGTAGCACGGCATTGTTCAGGTTGGCATACGCATCGCGCTGGGCGCGCATGACTTCCTGAATCCGTTCGCTGCCCCAGCGCGGCCAACTATGCGCGGCGAACATAACCTCAGCCTGTTGTCCGTAACGATACAAGGCATTGTTGATGTTCTTCGACCACACCAGTGGATCGCGAACCAAGGCGCCGCGAAGGGTGTAGATGTTGTGAATGGTGCCGGTAATATTCTCGGCGGCCCAGAATGCCTTAAATTGCGGGAACCAGGTGTTCATCTCGGCGGGCGCTTCGGTACCTGGCGTGTTTTGGAACTCCATTTGCACACCATCAATGGTCATATTCTCAAAATCTTTGTCGATATACCGGTTGGGTTCGATCAACCCCATATCGCCGATGGCGGTATTTTTACCAATTGCCATATCGACGTGCCCGTAAGGGCTATGCGGCAGCAACATGCCGTATTGGAAGAACGCACGTCGGTTCATGGCGGTGCCTGCATAGACGTTCTCGGCTACCGCATGCTCCATAAACCCTTTGGGGGCAATCACAGCCACTTTTCCACTGCGCACATCGGCCTCGTCGACCAAGCCGCGAATGCCACCGAAGTGATCAGCATGAGAATGGGAAAATACGACGGCAACCACTGGACGCTTGCCCAGCTGCTCATTAACGAAGGCCAAGGCGGCTCTGGCTGTTTCCTTCGACGTCAGGGTATCGAAAATGATCCAACCCGTATCGCCTTTGATAAAGGTGATGTTCGCCAAGTCAAAACCGCGGACTTGGTAGATTTTGCCGGGCACTACCTCATATAGCCCATAGGCCATATTGAGGACAGCTTGACGCTGAAGCGAAGGGTTGATGCTGTCGTAATCTTTTCCGTCTAGGAGAAAATCATAACTGCCCATATTCCAGGCAACGTTCCCGGCATCGGCCATGATCTGTTTATAAGGTGGAGCTGCAATAAACCCTTTTTTAGCCTCTGCCAGGTCTCTTTGGTCAGCAAAGGGCAGAGACTGTCGCGCTGCATTTTGCAATTCGATGGTGTAGGACGAAGGTGCTTTACCTTTGCTGTCGAAGTGCACATTCGGAGTCGAGGTCGAGTCACCACTACTAGCCGTGGTGTCGGCAGCGAAGACAGCAGGGCAGAGGCCACTGCCAAAAGTCATTACCAAAGCTATTTTGAGGGTCTTGCTAAACATGAGTTTTCCTTTGCCAAAAATCTGCTAGAAGCGTCAGCCTGCCGTTTGCGCGGGTATCAACATCGGCAACTTGACCTTGCAGCAGATTATTAACATACTCATTTTATAACGAGAAATTCTAAATTCCCCATAATGAATAACATAAAGGTTATGAGATGACGCCTTGGCGCCTCCGTCAATTTTTAGCGCTGATTGAATATGCCCATTTTGGCCGAGCCGCTAAGGCTTTGGGCGTTTCTCAGCCCGCGCTGAGTAAAAGCCTCCAATTACTCGAGCGTGAGCTTGGAGTCATCTTGTTCGACCGACGCCGGGAAGGCATTAGGTTGACTGCGTTTGGCGAACTACTTCGAGAGAAAAGCCAGCATCTCTTGATGGCAGAAGAAGATTTGCGACGTGATCTTGCCTTGCTCGCGCGGGGCGGAAATGGCTCGCTCAAGGTAGCGCTTGGTCCGTATTCAAGCATCACCAGTGGTTTTGCTAGCATTGCCCGATTGCATGCCTGCCATCCACAAATAAAAATCACCGCGCATGTGAGCGGCTGGGCCGATGTGGCGCATCAAGTTGCTACCGGAGAGGTTGATTTAGGAATTGCCGAGATCAGCGCATTACGCGGGAGAGAGGAGTTCGCCTGCGAACTGGTGGGTGAGCACGTGGGCCGATTATTTTGTCGCCCCGGGCATCCATTGCTTGCACAGCGCTTGTCTATGAACGTGGCGCAAACACTCGATTATCCTTGGGTAGCGTCGCGCATTCCGCTGCGACTAGCTTCGCATTTGTTGCCGGCTACCCTGGGCTGTGCCGGTGTTTACGATGTGGCAAATGGGGATTTCGTGCCGGCGATTGAGATCAACGTACCAATGCAAATGAAGGCCTTCGTCGAGAACAGCAATGCTTTGGCGTTGGGTTACCTGTCGACCTTTGAGCAGGAGTTAGTGGCCGGTGAAATCGTCGCCTTACCTCTTCAAGATCTGACGCTGAAGACTCATTATGGCTTCATCCATCTTAAAGAGCGGTCGTTGCCGCCTGCGGTCCACCTGTACATGAAGGAAGTGCGGACGATGGAAGAACAGATCGGTCAACGTGAGCGCCATTTGGCCCATTTAATGGGGCTGCCAAGTGATACTCCGTAACGCCCTTAGGCCAATAGCCAAATAGAAACGCCAGACATCGCTGCGGACCTCACCTGTTCCGTTCTCTGGATGACTATCGTCCTGCCCCTCCTGTAGTGAGCCATTGGCCGCGGAGGATGTCACTCATTGCGCAGGCGACAAACCAGCTAGCAACTTCAGTAATTCCTTACAGCTCCGCCAATGTCCTGACTCTTAGACTGACACATCTTGAGCCTCCCACCGGACTTGCAGCAGAGCCGAGGTTCCTTTGAACGACAATGGGACCACCTGGGCCTATTGCAGGATCCTTCTGCTGCTGGAGTAACATGATGCAGACCATTACTACCAGGCCAGTGCGCAAAACTGTTCGAGCCTTTCCCTCGCAAAAGACACTATCAGCGAGCACGAGTTTCCAGCAGGGCGTCTGCCCGCCTTATGAGGAGCGAATCGAATATTGGTTGGAATATTTCCAACAACTCCAACAAGGACCCGCTGTACTGTTAAAGATGGATTTGGACGGCCTTCTTGAACACGAAGTGCGAGCTCGCTACATCCGCAATGATGAGACTTCGCGTCACGCCCTCGAACGACAGGTCCGTAAATTGACTGCCATGCAGCGCGCACTTGTGGCCCTGGGCAACGACAAATTGGCGCCTTTTCTTAATGATGTACTCCGACAGCTCGTACAGATCGTAACTGATTCAACCCTGATGGCATTGAGGAATGACTAATGGCGATCAATCATTCAGTTGCACGCTCATACAACGAGCGGCCTGACTATTGGCAACAATGGTTCTCCACCCTGGCCAAGGATCCTAATGGGTTGGCCGTCTGGCGGGTCATTTTTGAAGACGTAGACGTCTGTGAGTATAAAGTTGAGCCTAACGAGAGCCAACGACATGCAAGACGGCGCCACCAACGCAAACTTAAAGCCATGCAAATCGCCTTGGCCGAGCTGCAAGCACCAGAATTTGAAAGCGTGATGAAAAACATACGCCACCATCTCTGGCAATAAACGTGGTATACAACATAAGCGCCAGGCGCATCTGCCTGCAGTATTGACATCAACGTTTGTCTTCAAGACTTGAGCATGCCGCCACTGAACTGGCGCTAACATGCAATTAGAAAGCCTATGTAGAAAATCGGTTCGCTGGTGAGCATCCCATCCTGCACACTCACTCCGACCGGTAAGTCTACTGCACTGACTTCTTCAGTTCGGTGTCAGGACCGCAGAGGGGAAGCACTTGACGTGTTATCCCCTCGAATTCTGCATGCTTCACCTTATCAAGAGATGCCCACGGCCGGTGATCTTCAACTGGAGGCCGACTTTCGTGAGCACTGGCTAACCGTATCAAAAATCTCAAATGCTGGCAGAGGGGCCTCCCACCGAGTAAAGATTTTCAACGGACAGTTGTTACGGCTGAAGTTGTCAAGATCGATGAAAAAAAGCTCATTGTCCTTGCGGTAGAACTCGAGCATTGTTGCCTGTGCCTTCGATGTACACGCTCATACCCTTACTCAATGCCGGATTGATCGGCTGAGTAATCGAAACCAACACACCGCTAGTAACCCGTACGATGATCTGCTGGGCCTCTTGTGGCTGATCGTACTTTTTCTTCTCGACATAGTTGCCGCCTGCTGCCCCCGCAAGTGCGCCGGCAACCATGGCGACATCCCGTCCGGTACCACGTCCAATCAGGCTGCCAATCCCAAGCCCGCCCAGACCACCGAGCACGGCACCAACGCCACTATCATGATTGGTCTGCATTTGGGTCAGCATTATTTGCTCGATCTTCCCTGAGCGTATTTGCACTTCACCCGCACCGCCTTCGGTGGAGCCTACGGTGGAACAGGCTGTGGTAAGGACGGTCAATGCAGTGATCATCAGCCAAGACAGAATCATTTTCATCATTACGCACCTCTTGCTAGGACGTCAGTGGTCATACCGGTTTGTTGCGTTCTTTCATGAATTTGCAGTTATGACGACAAAGCCTCCCCGTCACATGTCGATAACGGGGTCGCATGAGTGGTTGCGTCAGGCACGGTCCCGAAGGGACGTTCGATGCCCCCGGTTTACAGTACCTGCCGTGCGCGATGCGATCTGGAGCATCGTGCCCAACGGCACTTTAAAATCGCCAAGTCATGTTGGTGTTCAGGCTTTGAATCCAAGCTTTGTCAAATTGCCCGGAGATTTGATTGCCCGATATTGTTTTGCTCTGCTCCACCGGCATGTTACCGAGCCAAACCAAGGCCCAGCTCACGTTAACCTCAGTGTCCCGATTCAAGGCATAAGTGGCGCCTGTTCCAAGGCGCCAGGATTCACCCATGGGAACAATGACGCTACGATGGCTATCGGACACGGCACTGCTGTCGTAGGCCATACCGACATTCCATAACCATTGTTCGGTGGCTTGGTATTGCGCACCGAGGGACAGGTGCCAAGTGTCCTTAAAACCAGCGTCCACGGTCGTTGATTGTGAGCCTAACGCGCTCGTATCGACCTGCACGCCAATGTCGCCAAATTCCGACCAGTCCTGCCAGTTTGCCGAGGCCAATAAGGCCCATTGCCGGTTCAATTGCTGGAACAGGCTCAAGGTCAGCGTTTGAGGCACCTTCAAGTCGAGTTCCGTCTTGGTATTATTGATCCGATCAAGCACCGGCCCCTGGCCCTTGACGTCGAGCCGATCTTCGAAGTCCAGATCGATTTGACTGGTGTAAGCCAGACCAATGCGTGTGCCAGGTTGCGGGGCATAGATCACCCCGACGTTGGCGCCATAACCCCAAGTGCCATCCTGGTACTTGTATTGACCATCTGCGCGATCGCTGCCGCCCAAAGGAGAACGATCAATGGCCGTCTGCGCCTGCAGCATACCGTACATTGCCTTAACGCCTAGGCCCACCGACCACTGCTCGTTAAAGCGATAGGCCACGCTGGGCACCAGCGACAACCCGAGCAAACTTGAGTTTTGAGCAAAATAACGTCCGGACCAGTCGTTGTCATAATTGATTGCCAGGCCGAAGTCCCCGTAAGCTCCAAAGCCTACGCTCCAATGATCGTCAAGCTCATGACTGATGAAAAAGCTGCCGCTCGGCAGTGGGTCGAGCGCGTTACCACTGCCGCTGCCGGACACATTGCTACCAGAATCACGGTCAAAGGTCAGATCGCCGTAGATCACCTGCAAACCGCCGGAGATTTGCGTTCCGGATAAATAGCTCATGCCGGCCGGATTGCTCGCAATGGTTGACGGGCCTTGGGCACGAGCCGCAGCGCCGGCATTAGCCAATCCGGCGTTATCGGTACCGATTTCATATAACAAGATACCGCCGGCCCAAACGGGCGAACTGCATAGCGCAAGCCAAGCGAGAACAAGCAGAACTAAGGGTCTGATGTACATGGGTAAATTCCATTTTCAATAAAAAAGCAGGGGGTTATAGAGGTTACTTGGGAAACAACAGGGTTAACGCCACTCGAAATCCCCAACCTTGAGCACCATCTCGCGGACTCTCGACCCAGTATCGCGGCCCGACCTGTAGGCTCATGGGCTGCCGGCTCACCTTGAACAACTGGTTCACGAAAAGGTTGATGGGAACTGACCATTCACGGGCCTGCCAATCGTATGTAGATTCCGTATTGATGCCGTAGGTGGTGTAGGTCTTGGTGGTGTAACTAAAAAACGGTTGAGCAAACGTTTGATTGACCTTGTTTTTGTCATCTGGCGGACTGTTATCCAGTGTCCAGAGGTGATTGGCGAGAATACCCCGGGTCCAGCCATCGCTCTGTTTGAGAGCAACCGCTGTGGGGCCGGCCGCCCATTGCTCAGCGCTTAGCCGCTCATCACTGCCGGAGGGGAGTAACAGCGCGGGACCAGCCCCCCAAATCCATCCGTTTTCAGTCGGCTGCTTGGGCGAAAAAAACAAGCTCTGCGTAATATCCCCGACGCCGGATGAATCTTGGGCCCCACCCGGGCCCAAGCCATGCTGATCAACGATCGGTAAAATGGTGCGGGAAATGAGGCTCCACTCGTCATTGAGGCTAAAAGGCAAAACCGGCTGGATATTCGTGACGCTTTGATAACCATCACTTCCAGGCTCCAGTTTTTGATCCCAGTTGTACTGAATCGGCAGACTGTAAAGAGCGGCGACTGGATTAAGCGATTGCTTGGCCAATTCTGCCTGGTTGTCAGCAAGCCCGGTTTGCGACCAACTGATCGCCAGCATCATCAGCGACACACATGGATAGCCTTTGCGCATATGCAGCTCTCATCCCGATGGGAGATAGAGAAATCCAAGTAGGCCTAAGCGAAGCGGCCAAATCTGTCAGAGCCCGTGGGCTTCCGACAACGACGCGCCGCTCGGCGCTCAATGCGTTTGCGGCGGATAAATGACGCGCCACTCCTTAGCCATATCCACGACCGTCCAATGCCTGCTAAGCGCTTCGTCCAACGCCTTGTCAAGCTTGCCGACTTTCGAGTCCCGGTCGTAGGCCCATTCCCGCTGTGCATCCGTGTGATGCACTAAACCCATAAAGCGCTTGCCAGTACCCGCAGCGGTCCATTGCAACATTTGCTGGTCACCGTCAGAATTACCAAAGGCAAAAATCGGACGACGACCAATCACCGCTTCAATACTGACCGGCTTGCCAGGGCCATCGTCGTTTTGGGCGATTTTAGGTAGGCGCATGATCAGCGGCTTGCCACCGTTATATTTGTACTCGCCGTAGAAGGAAGTGCCGATCACTTGTTCGGGAGGAATGCCATAGACCTTATCTGTCCAAGCGCGCATAAAGGCCACTTCGCCCCCGGAGACGATATAGGTTTTAAAGCCGTTTCCTCGCAGATAAGCGAGTAACTCCAGCATGGGTTGGTAGACCATTTCGGTGTAAGGTCTATGAGTCTTGGGGTGAACTGCTTGGGCCATCCAGTTACGGACGTTAGTCAAAAATGCTTGTGTGCTAATGCCAGTGTGAGTGGCATAAATAATTTTCAACCACCCCTCGTTACCACTGTTAGCCAAGGTCTTAATGTCGTTCTCCAACACCGCCTTGAACGGTTGCTGAGTTTTCCATTCGGGATGCTGCGGCGCCAAACGTTTGACCTCAGCTAAAGCGAACAGCATTTGAAAATACACCGGCTGCTCGCTCCATAACGTTCCATCGTTATCAAACACGGCAATACGCGCCGCCGGGGCAACAAAGTCCTTGGAGCCTTTGGTCGTGACTGCATGGACAAATTCAATGATGGCGCGTCGGGAAGAGCCGTCTTGCCAAGAGGGCAATGGTTCGGCTGCTTGCAGTAGCAACGGCCACCATAAGATTAGCCAGAGCCAACGCAGGAATGGACGAGTTAATACAGTTCGGTTCATCACTTTATCCTTAAAACCGGGTGAGCCCGTGGGCCAGAAATCATCCACCGCTTATGGTCGGCGCTGAGCATCGACCAACCATTACGTGGGACGGAGGTCGGTGTCCTGCGCATCAGTTGTTATTTCAGGAACGTTTTCAGATCGCTCACCGTCTCGCTAATGGCTGCTTTGAAGTCATCAACGGTGATTTGTTGGGTGCTATTTTTCAGAGGCGTGCCAAATACCTTACGTACGACCTTGGCCAATGGCTTGCCCGTGGCCAGATCTATAAACTCCACCTCGATATACAGCTCAGTGTTTTGATCGCGGTAACCGGTGACGGCTTCTGTAGCACCGACCACGGCAGCGATCGGTACCACTTCATACCAACGCATGCCCTCATTGGTCGCAGCAACACCTGTCATGGCCGTGCGCATGAGCATGGCCTTTGCACCGAGTGGTACCGATTGAGTATCGGGAACGACGCGATAGGTCTGTTTGAGCACCTCTTTCACGCTGTCACTGCTGAATGATTGAATCTGCTGCAGCGTTTGCAGGTTGACCCGCTCAGTCGGCTTAATGGCTAAAAAGATTTGTAGACGGTCGAACACCACAGTGTCATAACCTGCCGGCTTGAAATCAGGCGAAACCCAGCGCAATACCGGGTGGCCGCTGGCCGACTTCACCGGCTGTAGATCGTCATAGTTGGTTAGAAAACCTGAAAACTGATCTCTTTCAGTTATTTTCGAAGTGCATCCTGTGACCAGCAAACTACTTACCAGCACACCGACAAACCATTGATAGGCAATCTTCATTTGATGCTCCCGGCAATAATTACTTCACGGGTTAACAGATATACGCCCACATCAAGTCGCGATGGCAGCCTCGCCGAGGCTGCCATTATCGTGGTTTGATTAATTGCCGGATGGCATTGGCAGGTTAATGCCGTCCTTTTTCAGAAGTTCACGGACCGATTGAAACTTCTGATACTGCGACAGTGTGATAGGGCCGTCATATCCCATGCTTTGCATTTTGCGCGGAGGATAATCCACGTAGGTTTTCATCAGTTTCATGATGGCGCTGGAGATCGGCACCATGGTCCAGGTGTGTTCGGTAAAATTATTCATAAAGATGTCATAACGCTCTTGCGGATCTTGCAGTAAGTCAAATACTTGCGGCACGATAGCTACGTATTTTTCCGCACCCTTCCATCCTAGGTTGGTGTCTACCGCCAACCCTCCGGTTTGTGCGCCATCGTCACCCCGCAAGTTGAACACCGCCTTGAAGTTGCCGACGCGAGCTGCGCCCGGTGACAGTTCGTTTTCGGTGAAATAAAACCACTCTTTACGCGGCGAAGGGCTCCGGCCAGTGAGCATCGGGAGCATGTCGTAACTGTCGAAAATAATCGGCTGACCTTCACGATCTTTTTCAGGCAATTTCACCCCGGCCACAGAAGCAAATGTTGCCATCAAATCCAGGCCGCCGAGGATTTCATGGTTTTTTGTATTGGGCTTAATTTTGCCTGGCCAGACAGCGATCGCCGGTACACGATTGCCCCCTTCACGAACCGTGCCCTTGGTGCCGCGAAATGGTGTGTAACCGGCGTCTGGATAAACGTCTTGCCAAGCGCCATTATCGGTGGTGTAAACCACCAAGGTATTTTTATCCAAACCCAGCGCTTTGAGCTTTTGCATGATGCGGCCAATGCGGGTGTCCAGTTCGACCACCGAATCGGCATATTTGGATTTGGAAATCGACTTGTGCACAAACTCCGGTGCTGGCAGGTTGGGCTGGTGCACCTTCATAAAATTGACGTTGATAAAAAACGGTTTGTTCGATTTGGCTGCTGTGTCGAGGAACTCCAAAGCGGCTTTTTCTACATAGTTGTCAAAGAAGGGAATGCCTACCACACCGGGCTTGCCATCGATCACCGGTTTGTCCACGTACTGGCCGTTGATCTTGAACTCTTCGATCGGTTTTTCACCTGCCTTGCCCGAGAGCGCGCCCTTGGTCACCCGTTGAAACATCGCCCGAGTTTCGGGATCCATGTCTGGGAACCATTCAGGATCAGCATAGGTGTAGGCATTGAGGTGATACAGGCCGACGTATTTCATAACGTCGTATCCCTGAGCGTTGGGTAGCGCGTAGTCGGCCTCGCCCAAATGCCACTTGCCAGTAAAGTAAGTGTCGTAGCCACCGGTTTTAAGCACTGAGCCGAGCGTCCATTCGGCCGCTGGCAACCCGCCGCCTTGCCCTTGGAAAGCCACGGTAGTCATACCGCTGCGATTGGGAATGCGCCCGGTCTGCATCGCCGCACGGCCTGGCGTGCAGCTGGGCTGGGCATAAAAGGAATAAAACGTGGTGCCATCCGCAGCCAATTGATCGATGCTGGGGGTAGGCATGCCTCGCCCGACGCCGCCTCCGTAAGGACCCAGATCGCCATAGCCAGTATCATCGGAGACGATGAACAGGATGTTCGTTTTTTCCGTCTGCGCGGCCTGAGCCCATCCAGTCAATGATAAAAGTGCAGCAAACACGATAGAAAGCTTAAAGCGATCCG
This sequence comes from Pseudomonas sp. Sample_24, assembly GCF_004307605.1. NCBI lineage: Bacteria > Pseudomonadati > Pseudomonadota > Gammaproteobacteria > Pseudomonadales > Pseudomonadaceae > Pseudomonas > Pseudomonas sp. Sample_24. Next base: position 29,238 of record NZ_RCNW01000015.1, on the reverse strand, counting down.
ATAACGATTCCATACCAGAGTTCCTCATTGTTTCATGGTGTTGGCAACCGAGTGATGAGTGCACAGCAACATTGACCCTTGGTGCATTGACCACCGCGTTATTAGCCTAGGCATGTGCAGGGAAGGAGTGCTGTAGGTAAAACCTGAATATTGCGCTCGCAAGTGCATGGTCAGGGCGCTGATGGAAAAACACGTCACTATCCGGTGCGCCGTATTGGCTACCGAAAAAAGCTGGACAAATATAAAGAGCGATTGCAAAAGAGCCTTTCCATCGCCCACAGACAGCGCTCACTCTCAGTGAAGGAGTGGTCGATTTTCGCTCGGCGCAGGCACACCGCTGCGCTCATCGGTTGTATTGCCTGTGAACAGCCTTTGGGGCTTGTCTAGATCATTGATGGTGACAAGGCCCCCCTCGCAATCTCTCGACAAGGCAAGGCAGTATTTCCCTACGCACTCTGAAGGATCCGATGATCCTTTCTGCGCGCCATGATCGCGATAATCGCCCCATCATCCAGCGTCGTCTTAAGACGTACGTCGCCGACGATTCATCCCGCAATGCGACCTGACAAGGCTCGAAAGGTGCTGCGCATAGCGCCCTCGGGGCTGTACCAATCGGATGCGCAAACATGTTGGCCCGTTGCCAGGCCCGCAAACCGCCCCTTCCCAGGAGTCAGCCCCGGAAGGCTTTCTGCGGTGGACTCAAGCTTCGCATGTACCTGCTTATGAGTCAGGCGCCAACCTACATACACGTGGCGATCTGTGTGAGAGTTCAATTCTTACTGACCAGGTCAGCTCTCGTTTTTACAGAGGCTGTCGGGCACGATGAAACATGAACTGGTGGTAACTTTTTCAACCCTTGGCGGCTCACGAGATATTGTCATTTCGTCAAAAGCCAAAATTGCCTTTTGCGTCACCTGCGTCGGGCTGGTGGGCGTCATCACGGTTATGGGCGTCGCTCTCGTATCGACCTTATCGGCATTAGCCGAAGCCAAGACCCAACTGTCGACCCTGCATAAAGAACCGGTAGTGCAGCAGCAGAAAAGCGACCTCATACCCCCTTTACAGACTGAAAGGGTCATCGCGTCGAATGCGGTGCAACCGCTACAAGTGCTGCGTATTAAGGTCGCTGAAAACAACATTTCGGCGCCTCGGCCTGTGAGCGCTCCTGCCCCGGCGGTGACCCCCGCACCCCGACAACCGGCAGAACGCACACTCCTGTTCAACTTAATCCCTAATGGTTCGCCCCTTAAAAAGGCGAGCCGGATCAGCTCTTACTTTGGTAGGCGCATGCACCCTATCTTGCACCGTATACGCAATCATCGAGGTATCGATTTCGGGGCAAGAACGGGGACACCCGTTTATGCGACAGCAAGCGGCATTGTTGGCGAAGCCAAGAAAAATAGCAGGGGTTATGGTCAACAGATTGTCGTTCAGCATGGCCTGGGATTTTCCAGTCGCTACGCTCACCTGAGTCACTTGTCTGTAAAGGCAGGTGATTATGTCGCCAAGGGAACTCTACTCGGGCAGAGCGGTAATTCGGGGCGTAGTACCGGCCCTCACTTGCACTACGAAGTTTTGTATCGAGGGAAAAACCTTGACCCACTCAATTTTGTCCGCTGGTCAAATACTAACTTCCAAGCCATTTTTACTGAAGAAAAGGGGGTCCCGTGGGCGTCTTTAATAAAACAAAGTCAATGGTCTCAAATAGCCAGCTTACCATTCTGGCCGAAGGTTGTTCAGTGAAGGGTGAGCTGTGTGTGACAGGAAATATATTGGTCGCGGGTTTTATGGAGGGCAAAATTGCCTGCCAGAACAGCATCTCCATTGGCATTTCCGGGGCTGTACGCGGCACGGTGCGAGGGCGGGAATTGGTCGTGTCAGGCATGATGGAAGGCGATGTCTATGCCGAGGTTGTGGAGATTCTGGCCGGCGGCCGAATCCAGGGGACTATTCAAGCCGAGCAACTAATTATTGAGCGTGGCGGCTTTTTTTCTGGCGCTTCTTCAGCTACCACAAAAAACCAGGAAAAAAGCATGGCACCATTGCCCGAGGTTAGCCAAGCGGTACTGTTGGAGACCGATAATCCTTAATGGCCGCGGCCGACGGGTGAAGGCGCGCCAGCTGTTACCGGCTTGGCGCTGCCTGGAGCCCTGCGGCGTAAAAGGCTGCTTTAGGAGTGAGCTCGCTCATGAGCACCGCAAGCGGTAGAGGAGGGAATGGAGCGACCAAGGCGAGTTCACATGTCTAGGCTAAGTATTGAGCGTCTCACCCTAACTTATGTTTACCATTGAGCGGAGTCAGTCAGAGCTCAGGTTGAGGATTGCCCCTAAACTTGAGGTAACGCGCAAACGGCTCGCGCTGTTCTGGCGCTCGATCGCTAATTCATTAACCAGACGAGTTCTTGAGTTAGCCCAATCAGGTCAGCATGTCGACTCCCTCACCTGGGCAGGTTGCTATTAGCCTCCACGATGCCATCTTCCCGTTCAGCTTCTTCGATCAACCGAGCGACACCCCGGCTCAGCGGCAGTAGCGATTCATCTAACATCGCCAGTGCCTCCTGCACGTTTTTGCTTACTTCTAAAGAGCCGCGTTGCGCTACCCACTTGTTCAACTCGGCGATGGCTGCGGCTAAAGCCCATTGGTTTCGACCCTGCAAAATCAGCAAGTCGGCGATTAAGGTCAATTTATTCATGACATCCTCCGGCAGCGGAAGGTAATTCCGTATAATTACCTAAAGGGAAAAAACCCGTCAGAGTTGATACTCATCGAATACCTCAACCCATTCGCGATAGTGCTCATGAAGCATCGATTGTGCGGGCTGCGTATTAACCATGAGCCTGTGGTCGTTAGAGGGCCAAGAAGCCAAATATGCTTCCAACCATTGCATCAACGCTAAGCGAGAGTAGGGACAAGGCATCCATGCGTCCAAGGCACCAGCGAGACGTTCGATCTCTACAGGAGCGATCCAGGGTGCCGAGGTCATGGGCAGGCTCCTTGCTTCATACCAGCAGAACGAAGATCGAATGAAATGGCCGGGGCCCGTTCACGGCTTACATATCAAGATACTTCACGCTTATACACGGCTCTGGAGTCGAACCAGAACCGAGGAAGCATCACGCCGCCACTGCAGCACTCCTTATGTCGATCGTCCACTCAGGGCGCTGGATGCCTTTTGACTGGGGGGAGTGTTCGCGAGATGGCTTTGATGGTAGTGATGGTCGCCACTATCGCTCTGTCAGTATTCCTTGATTATGCCGTAGGAAAAATCTGCCTGATCTGCCGCTATGCCTCGCAGGCAGGCGATAGCATCAACCCAGAAAAGGCTTCCCGGACAATGCACCACCATCGTTTTTTATCAGTGCGCCGACTTGATGAAGCGCATCCATGGCTCAACAAACGCAGTTTTAGATAGTGCAAGTTTAAGGGTTCCCTTACAGCGAAGAGGGCGTGACAAGCGCTCAATAGGTAATGCCAGCACAGAATCACTACTGTGCTTGAATGTTCCAGTAGCCTGACACCGAAGTTAGGGCATTAGGGTGAAAAGCACGGTTTACAAAGGAATAAATTAATAGGTAACGGTCAAGCTTTAAATATCGAGGGAATGGCGATGAAAAAATGTTCCTTGCTGCTGATTCTATTAACGACACAGACTGCCATGGCCGCAACCTCAACGAATCTAGCGGTGACGGGGCTCATTGAGCCGCCGTCATGCGACATTGCCGTAGGGGCAAGCGACTTTGATGTTGGCGACATTTCCGTAGGCATGTTAAGCCGGAATGCAGAAGTGCGATTGCCCGATCAGACTACACCGCTCACGATTGTTTGTGCAGGCCCCACGCTAGTTGGTATCAGAGGGACTGATAATCGGGCTGGAACCGCTTCCTCGGTTAAAGATGTTCGTTTCGGATTGGGCCTTGACATCTCGGGTAATAAAATTGGCTGGTACGAGTTTGAGGTGCCTGTTAGCGGCCTCGCCATCGATGGTCAGGCAGGCTTTGTCGCCTCTAGCGATACCAATGGCACTACGTGGGCTAGCCCATTTCCTCGCTACGTAGGAACTCAAGCCAACTACATCCTCTCATTCAGTACAGTATCGTCGTCAGCCCCCAGCCCTTTCAGCACGATGAGCGGCACGATGAGATTGGCGACGGCTATTGCGCCATACTCGACACTGAATACCAGTGCCGAAATACACCTGGATGGCTCGGCTACGCTGACATTGATATACCTTTGACCTCATAGCGAATGCTAACGAGCAAGCGCGAATATGCTTTTGGGCTCGAGGCGGCTTGGCTTGCTCTATTAAACTTTGACCATGAACCTGAGCCGCACTTAGGATGTGGCGCGGCACTGCCAAATACTGTCGTTAACGCTGGAGGCGTTTAAGCACAAAGCCGACCATCTTCTTCGCGGCGCGCGATATCGCTGTCAGGAAGTGAGCTTAAATAGGTGGGCGCACAGGAAGTCGCCTGATTTGTTGTGCCCCCGGTCGGGCTGCTAGTTGCTTCAGGTTTCCCCTGTGACCCGCTGATAGTGTATGAAGTAAGTCTCACGCACCGCAAGTGTTTATTTGCCAAGTGTGGTGAATAGTTTTTCTCTGTCTAAAAATCAGATCCAAACTTAGTCATACAACTTGCAATCCCTTGGAACCAGCTTAAATAGCGTCATACGCCGAAGCCAGGATAATAAATCCTTAAAGAAAAGCTTCACTTCCCTGCAACCCCCAATGGGTTGCATCGCTCAAGAAGTAATCCTGGCGTCTAAAACTCTGAACGTCAGATTGAATGCTAGAGCGATGCTGCGCCCCGCTGCATACGCCACGCGCCTCGATGTATCAGGCGCTGGTAAGACGCGAGTCGTGGCGCACATAGTTAACGACCATGTATTTTATACTCGCTAATACGTCGCTCACTGCCCGCTGTCCATTTACATCACATACCGGCAGGACAGCTGGGCGGCATCTCCTTTAACGGCGAGGCTTCGCGGTGGCGAAGCGCATGTCGATTGCTTAACAGGCCCGACGTAGGCCGCTTTAGATCGTTGGCGATCGGAGACGGCAAATACTTCAAGCCCCCCTCACGCCTGGATCGTCCACGGTTTATTCACCCAGCGTTACTTCTCGGCCATCCGCAAAACGATAAGTGCGTGGCTGCCATCCAAAAACAAGTTTAGAAGCGTCAGCGTCCTTCAAGACCTTGTCACCCTCCACCTGGGCGTTGTAATCCAGGCGCCAGACTTGGTTAAGAACCTCTCCAGGCGGCACGGCGCTATCGGTCGAAACAAAGGCATGTTTCAGGTCTGTGCCGGCCTGATCGCGAATAAGAATGTCACCGGTAATGCCAACAATCTTTGTCTTGCTGTTATTGGCAAAGGTCATCCCGATGTTAAAGTGACCTTGTTTTTTTTCTTCAACATACTCAAATGACTCCACAGCTGGTGAGAGCGCGGTCTGCATTTCCTCGAGCACCTTAGCGTTGACGGCATCGGCTTTTTGTTGCATATCGGCATCAACCTTTGCTTTTAATGCAGCGGCGGCCTGCTGCTCTTCCTGCACACTGTTCCATTGCGCTTGGTTTTCAATAGCCTGGCCGATGCTAATAGATTCCGGTACTGCGCCTCCTGTAGCGCGAATCTCTTCAGCTCGCAGCAGATATTCACCGATTAGTTTTCTGTCCGGGTCGGTTAACTGTTGGATATTTCGTTGAAGCTGCGGGTCTTGTTTCCAGTCCCCGGTTCGTGAAAGTTTATAATCCTTCGGATCTGAGCACGCGGCGAGCAATAGGCAAACTGCCACGGTGCCAAGTAGTTTAAATTGCATTGATATCCCCTACGCTCATGTGGGCGGACGCGGAACTGCGAACGCGAGAGGCCTCAATTTGCAGTTTTGCACGCAATGTTGTCTGTAGGGTTTTCCCGATTTGAGGTGGCGGAGCGGGAGGGGCTTGCATGAAGAGTGCACAGCCAGACACAAAAGCGTTTGGTTAGCCCCTTCTGCGGGCGACCCGATGATATTCGGGTTGTCTCGTTAGTCAGCCTGCCATCCCTTAATCGTTCAGGTCTGCGCAAAGACTTCAAAGTGAGCAGGAATTCCAGCAGTGCGCCGTAGGATATCCCTTCAAGAAATAGCTAATCCCGCCGTTATGGTTAATGTGCTTGGCCTTTCTGGCCACGCCTCTACTGGCGAGGTTTACCCCGATGAAATATGGATGTTTGTACTCTTGCCTGTTCTTGCTCAGTCCACTCGTTTATGCACTCGAGCCCACCAATGCAGGCGCCATTCGTTTTGAAGGGCTTGTGACAGACCCATCGTGTCAGATCACGCCGGCCGCGCTTCAGGCAGATGGGCGAAAACCTTATATAGCCGTTCAATTATTGGAGTGTCGCACGTCGGTCCAGGCCTCGTTAGGAACCTCCGTGAATGCAACGGGTTATCTGAAAAACCACGTGCTCCGAGCAGACAGGCTCACCAACTTGCCACATCCGCAGGTCGCTGGTGAAAGCATGATGCTGACCCTGGATTATTTTTGAGGTTTTAGCAGGCAAAGTCACGGGATGCCAGCCACGCCAATCGGCGTGATTGCGCGCACGTTTCGGCCATTGGGAAGGGGGAGGCGGCCTCTGAAAGGCGGTCAGGTAAAGTTCAACGTCTCCAGGAAACTGCTGCGAGCGCTTGTCGCTCAAGGGCGATTGCTCATTACCCCGGGAGCAGAAATTGCATTACTGCTCCCCCATGACATCGGTTAATTCTACTGCTAAAGACGGACGCCGGCGGTAATCATGGCCGCACTGGTGCCCAGCAATACGAGCTCGGTGGCTACTGAGCCGAAATGCGCTCCTAACGATGGAATAATCGCCGGCGCGACACCAAAACGGTTCAACGGAATCTTATCTTTGTAGTCGCCGTGGTACCCTTGAATCAACCCACCGCTTAATTTCAAGTACACCGGATAGGTGGGATTATCAAAACGCTTTCCAGCATACAAGTAGAACGACCGTTGACTGAATGAATTTTTGAACGTGGACGCCCCGAACAATAGGCCGGAGTCTTCGTTGCGCTCCAGCCCCAACAATTCCTGGGTGTTATTATGATCGGGATCTGCGGAATAGTGACGGGTGTAAAGACTGGTTTGTAGGTACCAAAAACCCTTGCTTTGTTGTTGCAACGGCTCCTGCGCAAACGCCGGCAGATATAGCCCGCAAAGCAATAGACCCCAAACCTGTCGCCGATAAATTTTAGACATTTTTCGAATCACTCTGCAGGCATGCACCCACGCTTAAAAAGGATTTCATAGGTGAGCGTGCAATGAAAATATTAGGGACGACGCCTGGCGTCTCGCCGAAAATTTTAAGCAGAATGCTGCCGACGCCCAAAAACAATAATCATCAATTTGCGGCATTAATTATCAAACGCCACTCAGGGTTTCCTGTCGGTGTGTTAGAGCTGTCCTGCTATCTAAAAATGCGCACGCTCGTCGTCCAGCTGGACGTCGCTGGAAGCAGATGGCCGCGAGTTTATAATTGCCGTGAGCCCGCAGACCCGGACGGTCTATCGGGCTCATCCCCGGAATACGACGCTCCAGCTGGAGCGTCGGCGCCACTCCTAATATGTAAGCTTGGTTGATTACATCACCTCCGCTCACCCACCGACACGTTACCAACGTGTCAACGGTTTCGGCGGGGGTCCTGTCCGCCGTTTCCGAGTCATAGCGTTTAGCAGGGCAAGTGCCTGCTTGGTGTCAAGCCAATCCAACTCCGACAATGCATCGCAAGAAGATGAACGAACCACCTTGCGGTCAGAGTCACTCCGCGTTTGCGGCGCAGCCTGGCTGTCAGCCGCGCCTGTTTTATCATCGATGGTCACTGGCTCGATCTCTCAACGTGGACATGGCTTCAAAATGCATCCGAAAACCGATAGCGCATGTCATCGCAAGCACATCAGCAAAACTCGGCTCAGTAGACATCGAGAGCCTACGTAAAAGATTTGCGCGTCGATTGCTGGGGGGGCTGGCGGGCTGCGTTAAATCTTTGCACCGAGCAAGGTGACTCAATACACTATGCAAAAGGCCCGGATCATTTGCACGAAGGCAGTTTTGTAAATGTATCGCCAGCTCTTCATCTGAAATGACCCGAGGGATTGGACTGGCTTCAACTTCCCCAATTTCTTGTATTTGATTCATAGCGACCTCCTAAGAAGCGCGAACACCTAAGGAGCTGGCTTTTCGCGCATTTCCGATGTAGACCATCAATCAAAAACTCGATGCTTCCAACGAACTCTTTAGCGTTTGCTACACTTTCTCCCAGCCTAAGAATCTATACGCCACCCATGCCTGTCATTCGACAGTACACCGGCTCCGAATATCATCTTCTCAAGTTAACCCGCCCCAGGCCGACGCTTTGAGAACGGGGCGTTTGATAGCAATTTCAATGCTTGGTTGTTTTTCGTCTGTAGGGAATTCCTTCTTTCTTGTGGCGACAGCAGGAAGGATAAGTGCGGTAGATCATTGCACAGGAAAAAACAAGGCAACCGAATAGTCCAACGCGATGCAGCTGGTATCCAAATTACTGGAGGTCAGCAGCACTGCAGTGCTATCGAGCAGAACCAGCGTGCTTATCGAGCCCTATGCTATGTTCCAAACTCTTGAGCAGTCTTGTTCTAAGCCTGAGCGCTATTTAAAAGCGCTCAATGAGGCGAGCATCTTGTCGACACGTTGATGGAGGTGATGGAAACCGTCGAAGGATTCGCAGAGTTTGCAGGTTTTCCCTACAGTCGCCTCCTCGAATGTTGACATTAAATACGCCTAGACAAGGCCCGGCGAATTGTCCTATGCCAAAATTAGTCATCCTCGATGAATGTTAGAGTTTCCTATCGCCATACTGTCGCGCTGCAATGGCTTGCATCGCCATCAGCCAGATACCGCCCTCGGTATGAATGTGAGTGCGTGTAATTTTCCTTTTGAGTCCCTGGAGCAAACAATGAAAATCTCGCCCAGTCTCACTCTCGCCGCGGTTTTTTTTGCTCCTTTTTCCGTCATATCTCAAGCGGCTCAAATTGTTGATCTAACCCTAATTGGCCAGTTGGTACCTGTTGCATGTGATATCAACCTGGTGGGTGGAGCGGAGGTTAACTACAACGTGATTCCTATGTCCTCGCTCAGCAGCACCAAAGCCACCCCCATCACCCCCAATATGGGCGGATCGGACCCGATAAAAACCATGACGGTAATCTGTGATGCGCCGGCGCAGTTTGCGGTCAAGCTTTTGGATAACCGCGCCTCGTCGGTTAACCCTCTTGTGCTTACAGGCGGCCTTCCCGCCGGCACCTCAGCCGACCAACTCTTTGGTCTGGGCCAAGATTCCACATCCACCAACATTGGTGCTTATATCGTAACGGCCAGAAGCGCCGACCTTAGCGTGGATGGCGCAGCAGGTAAGATGATCGTGAGCTCGGATGCCGGTACCTCTTGGGTCGACTCAACCGCAGGCCAACTGCTCAACACGAGCGCGTGGCGTATGTCCTGGACGCCAGCGGGAGCCCCCTCAGCGCCCGCGCCGGTGGCGACTGTGAGCCAGGGGCTGGGTATTTCAGCGGGCATTATTCCAACTGCCACCCTCAATACCGGCAACGCAATTCCTCTCAATGGCTTGCTGACCTTGGAAGTGATTTACCTCTAAGGCAGCTCGAGTTGACGACACTCAGGATTTCCTGACAGTAACTGCGCAACATTTACGCTCTAATGCGTTGGAGGTTGCTGGTAATGCAACGCCCTCACAAGTCCCCCCTCCCCAGTGGGGGCGCCAGCAACCTCATTAGACAACCCGGCGCACTGACGCTTAGGTCCGACATCCCAACGGCATAACCCATTGAGCGCCTGCCCCATGGTGACCAAACGCAATATCGCAGTCGTGGCTGCCTCGCCTAATATTTAACCCAGCCTTGCGCTGCCCAGCTAAGAATTATGATTGCCAGCAAAACCGCACACCCTGGTATTCAGCTGGTTTTTCTCATCCCTTAGGTTTATATCCTGCCGCGCCTAAATAGCGCGTATCGGTCAACTACACCTAAGCGCACAACGGTTGAAACTGAAGGATTATCCTACATAAAGAAACTGGTTTCTGGTATTTAATGTTAATCAGAGGCGGATTGGCAGAGCGCTATGAACGGAAGCGCTTCATGGGGATGATGCTGCCTGCAGTACTGCCAATTCGTCTCGCTTCTTGGCACCACCGGTTCGCTCAAGACGGTTCGAGCTCGATAACATCCTTGCACATCCGCAGCGCTGAAAATTAGCCTACTTACGGATGTATCCTCTTTGGATAACGGTCTTCCTCCTGCCCAGTATCAAACAGCCAAAAATCTCAGCCTGAATTTAAGTGAATTCAGGCGTCACTGCGAATGTCGACTGGTGAACAGGTCATTAGCGTATTCCGACTAGTTAAATCGATAGAAGCGTTGGGCATTGGTAAAATAGGCAGCTTGAGTAAAATGCCAAATCGGCCTGAAGAAATAGCATGAGCCGCGAACGACCGTATTTCTCCAGGCCTGCTCACTGCATTAGGGCTGTTTGCCCTTTGTCGATTTGATGGTGTTTACGAAAGAAGCCTGCGGGTTCTCAGTGCACGCGTCGACAACTCGCGGGGTTTGTGTAAGCGTGCCATCGACGTCCATGACGGCATCAACAGGCGTACCCGACTTAGTAAAACCCTCAACAAAAAAGACCGCACTGGGCTGATATTCTTCATCCATCTCCAAGAAGTCTGAACATGTCCACTTATCCACTGGAGTTTTGGGTGCTTTCGCCGCCAAAACACTGGAGCTAACCAGAATCGCTAGAGTCGCAATAAACGCTTGCTTGGCTTGCATTTTATGACCTCGGGATTAGGGAGTGATATTGATAAGTGCACGCCTGTACCAGGCGCTCACTCACATTAATATAGGTGAGTAATGACCATTGCGCGCAGCGAGACGGGCCATTTTATGCACTTTCCGCGAAATAATTCGTAATTGAAGCAGGTGGCAAATAATCCGAAAACATACAGTTGTTTTTGCGGCTTTCCCTACAGGTATTGGGTGTGATTTTTGATAACGCGCACCACCTTATTTTTGGGAGGTAATCACCCACAACTTCGTATTGCCGCGGCCGATACAAGTTGAACTATCCTAATTAACTGGTCGGAAAGTAGTTTAGAGCTCCTCATTAGTTTAAAAAGCTGACGCGCTGACCAAGAGCCCGACCAGGTACTCACCGTATTGACGGGATCCTGATCCTGCTTCATGCAGGAGGAATGAATGCGACGATCAATAAATCTGCCTGACCCAAACCCAGTGCCTGCGCTCTGGGCGCAGCACAGAGACGGTCGATGTTGATACCCCCCCCCCGATGAAACCACATAGCTAAACAGCTAAGCGCGATACACAGTTTGGTGCCTGCCGACCAGGTGTACTCGACCACGGCTAGCACGAGGCTCTGGGTGGGTCATGCTTTTTCGCGCATCCGGCTAAAGCTCTCTTACATTTGAGCCCGCATAAGCACTATGAAGGTTTTCCCTACAGACCCCTTGCAAAAACGCATGAACAATCAATGCGAAATTGGAAGTGTATAGGCGTGCAGTAGCCAGGATGAAAAATTGAGAATCGCCAATACCGTCCTCGTGCGCAATGACTGCTTGTTCAGCACAGCTTTCTGAACATGAAAAAGAGGGTACCTATATGTTGCTTGTCGACAGCGGTGATGTGATTAGGGACAACGCTCCTTTTGAAGAAGGAAGCGCCGAGCGCCACCTGGACGCGCTAGACATACATAGTTTTGACGATTGCCGAAATATTGGAAGCGGACCGATTTTTATCATCGCTTCCGGGCCCTCCGCTAAAAATTTCCCGATTGAACAATTTTCACACATCCCCATGATCACCGTGAATGGCGCCATTTCTGCCTTTTTGGGCACTGCGGTTCGCCCATATTTTTATGTCTGCTCAGATAAGAAATTTTCCACTCAACAGCCAGCGCTGTTTAATATTGCGATGCGCTTGAGTCAGCGGACAGCGTTATGGCAAGAACATGTCGAGGGTGAGTACATTCAACCGAGGGGTGAGCTTTATTTTTTATCCAAACCTGGAAAATCATCACTTCGAAACTATATATTTCGCAACAAGGATTTGGTCAGGAACTACTCGCTACTAAGCGCCCGAAAAAATTCTCTGGGATTCAGTAAAAATATGAGCGCTGGTTTTTTTGATGCGAGAACCGTTGCCTATGTAGCGCTTCAGCTTTGCTATCATCTTGGATTTAATGAGGTGTACTTAGTGGGCGTAGATCTTGATCAGCAGTCCGGCCGCTTTTATGAGCACACCAACTCATTTGTTTCGCCTTGTGATATCCAGCGACACCTCCAATCCAGGATTTTACCTTCGTTACGCTTCATGGCAAAAAAAATCATCAGCAAAAACTTCAAAGTCTACAATCTTTCCCGCAGCTCGTGCATTTCAAGCGACATCATACCTTATAAAGATATCGCAACGATTAGAGCTCGCTGATGTCACGGCCAAGCAATGCCGCTAGCAGTTTACAGTTCGTTACTCGTTTTGATCCTATCAGAGTAGGCACTATGGAACAGGACCTGAATAAACACCTGAACGAGTTATTAAGGTCGCTGTTATGGTCAGGTATTGTTCTGACGGTTTCAGCAATGGCCGGACTCGTTTGGATTTGCGTATGAGGCTTTTGCCATGCTGCAGGACCGTCTGCGAGTTAACCGCCCCTTGTCATGTCGCAAATGTGGCTGGCTCCCGCTCGAAAGGGGGCAAGATTTATTTCGAGTGCGCAGCAGGATTTTTTGCTTGGCCAAATTTCAGCCAGAGTTCAATCGTCCTGTGTTAGTCGCGGCTACTTCAGAAGGCCAACACGGTAGCGCCGTTTGGCCGGGATTTATTAGGGGGCGTTCAATGCTGGAACTTGCAGTTTGCTGGGGTGGAATTGCTATCACTGCTATCGGCTTCTGCGCCTATTCAAATGGCCATACCTCGCTCGGCTCGACGCTGTGGATCATTTCCGCTGATCTGTACATGGCCCTGGAGCTGTTCCAAAACTGGGCTAGATCGTAGGCTGTTGTTCCGCCGCGCATTCAAATCTCTATGCGCTCGCCGCAGCTACTCGGGGGCTTGAAAATGCAGCTCAAAAACCTGCCACGAAAAACAGGTTTCCGTTGTCTGTCGAACCGGTGTCGCCTCCTCATCGGTGAGCAATATTTGATCCAGCTCATCGCGAAGAAGGAGGAAGACATCACTGCTTTTGTTTGAACGAACCATCTCCAGTGTCCAATGATGCTTGTTCACCAAATACAGGTTGAGTAACTCTCGATAAGGAAGGGGGGTGTCTTGCTCCCAGATCGAGTGTTGGCCCCTGAGGCGCTCGGCAAAACATATTAATTTATATTCACCCAGGGCGAGTTGCGCAGCCTTAGGATAAACGCCGTCACGCCGCAAACTGGGGTCCTTATCGATACGATATTGATGTTTGGTAATAAGCTTGGTCCACACCGAGCGATAGTTCATTTGCACACACCCCGGACTGACGTGATGGGGAACTCATCGATATCATGGGCGCTCACCAGCGAGCATCAAAAACCTCTTAAGGCCCGTTTATGCTGCAGCGATTCGCGTTCGACCATCGCCGCGGCAACTAGAAGCGTCTATGACAACGCTCACGGACTCAATTCTCCTAAGCGCTCGAGAGGCCTCGTTTATGGCGTAGCCTGACCTTCGGTGCGCTTTTTCTCTACTTCATCGCGCGCAATTTCAAACCTTTAGGCAATTTTCTGCTTCGGATCACGCTCATCAAAATGCAGCGTAAAAGCCCCTCGCTGCTCGTGATTTTTCACCTGCAAACGAACCGGATAAGCTTCCACTCGATCCAGCTTGAGGTGAGCAATCTCCTCGCGAAGCAACAGGAGATAATCCTTTTCGTGCCGGAAGGTACGTGCATAATTCAACGTCCAGTGATGCTTGTTGATCAGATAGAGCTGTAAGGCTTCCAGCGGTTTTAGCGGCTCCCAGGGCGCGAGGAGATTATTACCGAGGCGTTGAGCAAAACATTTGAGCTTGTAGGGACCTAACGCCAATAAGGCGGCACTGAATTCGAAATTGATGTCCATGCTGTGCGAGGCTCGATGGAGAATATCCATGTGTTTTTTATAGAGTGCCGACCATTCTTGTTGATAGTCCATTTATATCGCCTCCTTGGGCCGTGATTGTGGGGAACCGACGGGGTACGTTGAACCAAGCCGACACTCTGGCCCTTGTTTGAATGCCACGCCCCATCCATCTCTATTAACGCTCGCTGACCTGCTCAGCCCCTTGGGATGCCCGCCAACTCAGCAACTGTTGCTTAAAGCCATAACTGGCAGTTTGGTAATAGGTAATGGCGCGGCTGATTAAAGGATCACTGACAATGGCTTGGGACTCGTGACTTTCGGTCAGCGCGGCATCGTGCCGGCGTAGTCCTTGGCGGGGGCTGAGAATGGCCAGGTCCTGGCCATCAAACAGGCCCAAATGCTGGTAGTTGCCCACCAATACTCGCGGCGGCAACGGATTGTCTTGCAGCAGATTACGCCCGAAAAACGTAGACAGATAATCCAGGTTCAGTAACCCCAGCAGCGTCGGGGCGAGATCAATCTGGCTTGCCAATTGAGGTGTTTCTCGGGCTTCAATCAGCTTCGGGGCATAGATGAAGAGGGGAATGTGATAGTTGCTAATCGGCAAATCTTCTTTACCGGCACTACCGGCCGTATGGTCCGCGACAAAAACGAAAATTGTATTGTCGAACCAAGGCTTTTTACGTGCCTGCTGCAGAAACTGGCCGATGGCGTAATCGGTATATTTCACCGCCCCATCACGACCATTACCAGACTTGATGTCGATGCGGTGGTCGGGATAGGTATAAGGGCGGTGATTGGACGTTGTCATTAGTTGCAGCAGAAATGGTTGCTGCTTGGCATAGTCGGCATCAGCCAGGCTCAGCGCTTGCTGGTAGAGATCCTCGTCTGCCATGCCCCAGGCGTTCTTGAAGTGAATCTCAGACTCTTCAACATTGCTTTGATCAACCACGCGATATCCATTGCCACTGAAGAAAGCATTCATGTTGTCAAAGTAACCGCGTCCGCCATAAACAAATACGCAGTCATATCCCACAGCCTTGAGCTGCTGCCCCAAGCTAGCAAAGCCGCTCTCGCGCCCCACTCGTTTAACGATCGATCGACCCGGTGTGGGAGGGATCGCTAACGTAATGGCTTCCAGCCCGCGATCAGTGCGAGTGCCGGTAGCGTAGAAATTGCTGAAGTACAGGCTTTCTTTGCGCAGGGCGTCGAGGTTTGGCGTTAAGTTACGTTGATCGCCGTTGCTGCCCATGTATTTGGCACTGAAGCTTTCAATCGTAACCAGGATGATGTTGGGCTTACGTTCGACCCCAGGATTATCGATTGCTCGGCGAATATCCTGCGGATCCTCGCCGATGAAGCGAGCATTGGGCTCGCTTAGCTCGCTGCGAATCTGTTGCCCAACCACCTCAGGCGCTAGCGTGCTGTAAAACTGGGGATAATCCAGTTCGTTGTTGCGAAATGCGGCGAAGAATTGATACGGACCATTGCTTGCCAGTTCGTTGTGATAGGTATTGCCACCCTGGGCACGAGGGGCGGCCTGGCTGAGCAGTTGCGCGCTGGCTAGGGCAGCGATCAGCAGTCCAAGCGTAATCCAAAGACGCCCACGCACAGTGGGCAAGGGGGCTTGCACGGCGGCGATGAATGGTTGGCGTAATGCGACACTCAAAATCACCGCCAACACCGCAAGAAGACTCAGCAACGAGCCGATAGGATACGACTCGAGCAGATTATTCAGCACCTCGTCGGAGTAAACCAAATAGTCGACGGCGATGAAATTGAAGCGCACCCCGAACTCATGCCAGAAGAGCCACTCAGCGATCGAAGTGAATAACATTGCGAACAGACTGACCCCCAGCAGTGCCTGCAAAAACCACCGATGGCCACGACGTCGCCATAAGGCTGGAGGGCAAAGCACCAGATAAAGCCCCATTGGCAATGCCGCATAGGCGATGAAGCCCAAGTCGTAGAGCAAACCAATACCGAAGATCGCAAGCAATGCGCTCCCGGCCTCACTCCAGTGAGTCAGCACTAACCACAGGCGGGTCGCGAAAAAGATGCTCAGCCAAGCGCTGCTTACTAGCAACAAAAAACGCATTGGTGCTGTCTTGATATGCCCCACCGTTTTCTCCTTATGTTGTGTGAAGCTCCGTGACCGTGACGGCAGTGCGGAGCCTGGACCCAGGCAGCAGCCAATCTGCCAGCATGCACAAAGCAGCACTTATTAAACGTGGGAGTTCGGCAGGCGAATGTAGGGAAATACCCCAAAACAAGGCGAAAACGTTTAGCCATTGCAACTTGGTAACGCGTGAGGTCTAACAAAGCTCACGCAACTACCAAGCCGGTTAACGCCTTCCCACTAGCAACTGCAGCCTAAATATCGACGATCTTTGAATGAGGCGCGAAGAGCTAAGGAGGAGGGGGTAGGTTCTATTGCGGCGCGGATGAAGTTGTCGGTGAGTGATGAGGTGGGCTCATCCGCGCATCGACAATCAGCCCTATGCGCTACTCGACCCAAACGCTTATGGGAGCGGAGTGATACCGATGGTAGGTACAGTGTTGCAACAGACCATGCAGGTCTGGCTCGGCTACCTTCCCCCCAGCGCTTATCATTGAGATATCGGCTCGTACTTCACACCTTAAGGAACAGCTATACCGGTATCCAACTCGAAGAACGCCTGCCCCTGAAACGGTGTGACATCTCGAATCTTTAACCGATCACTTTTTAAGTAAGCATTGATTTCGACCCGAATCGAGAACGCCTGGCCTTCAAGGCGGGTGCCGTTCTGGGCCAACGGCACCACGTAGTAGCCAGGAGCCATTTTCACGCTGCTGGTGCCATGATCCACCATCGCCGCGCCGCTTAACACGCGGCCCAGGTTTACCGGTCGACCATCTACCAAGGCATCCTTAGCGATTAAATTAAAACTTCCGTTTTCGCCCATTTTGAAACTTTCAGGATCGACTGCAGTACCTCGAAACAAGATCGCCATACGGGTGGGTTGCGGACACGTGACGTTCAGTTGAATGAAACGTTGACCGACTGACGCGCGGCCCGATTCGGAGGTGGTCGCCAACTCATAGGGATTGAATTGTCCAAAATCTTGCACCAACTGACTGCTTTGTAGCTGGCACTCCGAGGCGAAGACCGGCGAAAGCGAGCCCATCAGAACAATGAAATTCAGTGCCAGTAAGGGTCGACATTGCACGTTAAATACTCCATTAGACTGATCATCACGGACGCCTCAGGGTGATTCACCGGCTTCACCGAAAGGCTAGGGGCTGGCCGGTGAGGTTTTGGGCGAGGAGTGTGCGCGCTCTGGTGCGGTACACACGGCCGGTACCTGCTCGAATAAGCCTTCAGTATTATCCTGAGCTCCCAAATTGAAACTCAAGTAGCAATCCCCACCTCGCAAGCTGACGCGCAAGTCACTCTGGCTAGTGTCATTCAAATAAATCTTGCCTTCATCTAATACCACGGTGACAAATCGTTCAGCACCATCAAACACCGCTGCACCTTTAGGTAATGGCTTACCGTTGCTGTCGGTCACCGTTAGCAGTACGCGCCGTACCTTGGAAACATTAAATTTCAAGTAATTCACCGAGCCTCGACCTGCCGCCACACGCTTATAGCCATTATCAATATCGGCATTGCGCGGTAGGGTATAACTCACGACCTCGACTTGACTGTCGCTGAACGCCGGAAGTCGAGCTAACACTGCTTGGCCGCGACTGTCAGTCCAGACCGGACCACTGTTAGTGATCAGTTTGACGCCCGCTTCCTCGCCCGCCGAGACAATCCCGAAGGTGTCTTGAATTTGATAAGGTGAAGCGGTCAAACCATTGGCATGCAGCACCAAGGCGCCGCTGCCGCCGACGTTATAGTTATTGCTGTGAGCGCCATTATCGGTATAGCCCGCACTGACTTGTGCATAGCGTGGCAAGGCGGATACGTTGCCCCCCCAAGTCATCTCCCGATCACTGCCGCGACCTAGCTGCTGGCCCATTGTCAGGCTGTAATTGAGCATGTCGTTAACCGTCTCGCTGTAGGTGGTTCCTATCTGCTGCTGCTCGGCGCTGGTACGACTGGCGTAGGTGCGTAGGCTACGGCTTGCTCCTAAAGGAATGCTGAAACTCAGATAAGCAGAATTGGGAATATCTCCACTGATGTCATGCTGCACGCTGGCATTGATGGAAATGCCAGCAATCGTATGGCCCCAAGATAACGACAGGGTTCGGTCCCACGCATTATCGTTATTGAGCGACTGCATAAAATTCATGCCGAAACCGCCATAAGTTGGTGAGCTCCAACTCGCGCCGACATTGAATTGGGTGCGTTCATCGCCTGCAAAGTCTTCTTCCTCCTGGGCGGATTGCACCGCATCCATCAAAGAGCGATAGCCAGACGTTTGGCGGGTCATGGAGCCATTGACGGCGAATCTTTCGGTTAAGCGCGAACTGAGCGCCACACTGCTTTCCACTCCGCTTTTGCTTAATGTTTGAGCTTGCGATACGGTCGTGCTTAAGCTCAAACGGGTGTCCTGAGTGAGCAAATGATCGGTGATCACACCGATGGAGTTATAGTCTTGGGCGATCATGACTCCAGCTGAGAGCTTGTCGCGAGCACTGAGTAACCAGTCATCGCCCGCCGACACGACCATCGGTTCCTCAAGCCCAGAGGTGTCATTGATATTGCGCACTTTGCCCGCTGCTATCGATAAGCCATTGGTGGTTAATTCAACCTGGCGCAAAGACGCAGCGGGTAAACTGAAGGTGTTTTGCGAATTATCTGATTCAAATACCGTGACATCAACATTCGCGTTACTTCGTAGCAGAGGCACGTTGGTCAATTGAAAAGGGCCGGCGGGAACCACCGTAGAATAAATCAAGATGCCATCTTGCTTCACTTCCACCCGAGCTTGGGGGGTGGTCGCGATACCCTCAATGGTTACCCCACCTGATGCTTGAGCGCGTAACGCACTATCGGGCACGACTTGCACACCGGTAATGGACGCACCGGGCAACACCGGATTGAACAAATTGAGTTGTCCGACTTGAAGCACCGATTTGAAGGGCACGAAACTGTGTTCGGCGTAAGTGTACAGCTGATCGGTATTGCGCTTACCGTTTTGATCGGTGAAAGTTTGTCGGCTACGCACGCTCCAGTCGCCCAAGTTCAATCCGGCCTCGGTATTGATCGAGGTAAAGTCACTGGTGGTGCCAGAAAACTGCGATTGGGTTTTTAGAGCGTCGTAGTTGAGGATCGCTGCCATACCGCCGGAACTGTATCCCGAAAAATTTTGCTCCAATGGCTTGAGGGCATTCGAGGGAACGGCGAGACGAACTTCGTCTTTGTTCGGTCGCAAATCCACATCTGTTTGTGGGTATAACGCCATAAAATCGACACAAGGGCTTGCCCCAGAAGGACCTGGACTGCTCGAAGCTGTACTCTCAGGGGTGTCAGCCCAAGAAGAAAACTCTCCAGTGGAGGCCTCCAGCGCTGTATCTAGCGAAGCAACAAGCGTCGCTCCAGCATCTGCCGTGGGGAGTACCGCCGTTGCCTGGGGAGGGCGGTCAACGGTGCTTGGAAGAAGCGGTGCCCCATCTGATGGCAAAAGCAAGCCAGCCTTATCCGCGAGACGCTGGTCAAAACACAGTTGGCCTTGCGTATCAAAATGAACTGCAACCGAGCCGAGATTATCACCGTTCACAAACAGGGTGACTTTGTGCAGTCCCGGTAAAAAACGGGCTTTATCATTAAACATCGCGGCCAGCTTGGGGTCGATCCCGCGGCTGATCAGGGTATCAATGTCAAATACCACACCTGTATCGGAGGTTGGCACAGCCGTTTTGGTTGACTGGTGTTCAAACGTTGAGGTGACCGTTACCTCAGGGGATGTGGCCGATCCTGAGGGGGAAGACGCGTTGGGCACAACCTCGATGGCGCTGTTTGTTGGAGCTGCAGGCACCGTTCCCTCTGTACTCGTGGTCATTTTTGTCACGGCGAGGATTTCGGTTTGATTGGGGGGCGGCGTCACAGCCAAAACGTGCGAGCTCGAAGGGATGCGGGATAATCCCACATTGTCGGCGCTCGACGAGTCAGTTATGGCTCTGGGAGAAGCTAAGGTCGCCGCTGGCGATAGGGGCAATTCGGGGGCTAAAGACTCCTTCAGAGGCGAGCCATCAGGACGGGGAGCAGGAGCAGAACTTAAGCCCGGCTCGCCCATGGCCAATGAATTGGCGAGCATCAGCGGGATAAACAATCCAGGAACGATCGGATGGAACAACCGCGTAGCGCACATAGAAGTAGTCCATCACAGTGGGTTAATGGATACCACAGGGACGGTGGCTTACTGTGAGGTACAGGCACTCAACGGTGTGTCGAACTGATTTAAGGCATACCCATATACACTGGCAGGGTGAATGCGCATCGACGTCGCACCGGTAATTACACGGCCTATTTGGAACTCATGGTGCGTACTGGGCAAAATATAAGCTTTGCTAAATTTGACCTCTTCGGCTACTGGCTGCAGCGAACCAGAAAGGGCCAAGCGTACAACATAAGGACTGTCGTTAGTGACGTGTAACGTGTCACCACATAAAGACCACTTTAAAAACTTCCAGGGCGCCGCCTCTATTTTCAAACCCTTCGGTGAAATAATGACGGGCAGGTTCTGGCGAAAGGTGACGCCCACGCTGTTAGGTACTTTATATTGCACCGTGGGAATGCCTTCAAAGGTCACTCGCATCAAGCGCTGCACGGTGAATGGCTTTTTGTTTTGCAGGATAAACCGCACGGCTTGGCTGTCCCCGCCTTCGACGCGAGCAACGGGGGGCGACACGACAAGTAACAGCTCAGGGTCTTCTGGAATGGTTTCCAACGAGGTATACAGCAACGCGGCGTATTTATCGGTATTAGTCACATTCATGGTGGTTTCACCTTGGTCTTCGCTAATCAACACGACCGAAGAGGCAGGTTTCATACCCGAAGAAAACGAGGGGCCAGCAAATAACAAACCAAACATGAGTATTGCACACGCTGCATCAGTTTTATAGTTGGCACCCATCACCATAATAGAAGTCCTCACATGATAAAAATAAACACCTTGATATGATGTCGTGAGGTAAACCTGAAGGCGTACCCGAGACGTATTTGTCATTTATTGGCCCGGCGTAAGATTTAAACCTATGCCGTTATAAGTGCCCCGTTGTCACTTGTGTGATGCGTTATTCATCGAACAGCACTGGCTTAATCATCAGGGTCTGTCCATATCTCATTCATTGCCGCTACGCCTCAGGTTGCGTAAGGTTTTCCCTCTTTTAGAAATGCTGAATGGACATTTTGTTATGGAGGGCAGTAACAGAGAGTCTCAGAACAGCGACCCAATGCGGAGTACGACCTCATGAATACGCATCAAAGGCTGCTCAGACCATTGAGGAGCATTGTCTGAGAGATTATTTAGCCGGGAGGCGACGACGAACCTCTTCCGACTCCTTGTTAGGAGGGCTCATGGGTGGACGAAAACCGCTTTTGCGGCGCAGGACGGCAGTGACCGCTGGGAAAGCAGGTCATTGAACGACGCGGAGCGCGCCAATCGGCGAATGACCGCGTTAAGCCATAATAGTTTTATTTTTTGTAGGAAAAAGCTGACGAACGGCGCTATTTTTTGGGACGTACGTCCTTGTTCATTTGACTAAGTGACGCTTCTATAGGAGGGCAACAGGACAAACTTATCGAGGACGTACGATGAGTCAAAAAATAAAAATATTCAGAGGGAAGGCTTTGACCGCGCTCATCACCGAGAAGGAACTAGCGATGCAATTGGAAGCTTGTCTTCGCCGCAGTGATCCGCAGTTAATGAGCCGAGTGGCTCGATCCATCGTGCAGTCGCATTTTCCAGAAATATATGGAGAAGCGATTATGCAGAGACATGCCCCTAACCGCTTACGGCTTAAGCGCGTTGCATGGCGATACTCGCCGCGTCTCACTTTACGGGTTCCCCCGCAATTGAGGTGCGTGGCAATAGTCTGGGCTATTGGTGTGTCTGTCTGTTCCGCGAGTGGTCAGCATTTCGCCCCCCGAGTGGCGGAATACCGCTACCAAGCGTCATTGACGCCCGCGCCATGGGTGCCCGCTGTGCTTGATTCTAAATAATTTTAGGTTGCCTATCACGGCGTGTACGGAGCTTCACAAAACGTCGATTGGGTTGATGCGTATGTAAATGGCATCCCTAAAATCGGCGTTTTTCCGCTTCCACCAGTCCGCTGGTAGCACCCATGGCTCGGCCCGCGTCGAAAAAACAAGGTATCGAGTTGTTGTAAGTACAGCGGTCCCAATGGTGCCCATCAAATACAGCTCGCCTGGAGCCAGTTCCCCAGAGCGAGGACGACCTTGTTGGGTTACCGATTCTTATCCGATCTGATTTCTCGGATTTTCACTGGCTTCTCGCTAGCTAACGCTTCACCGTATACCTTGCGCAGCAAAGGACTGTTATCGATAAAATCAGCAGGATCGATATTTTTGCGCCGAGCAATCATTGCGGCATACACCAAGCGTTCACGCTCTCGGCTGAGCTGCTGATTAAGTGTTGCCACCTGAGCTTTCAGTGACTCGATCTGCTGATCTTTATCCCGTTCCTTCGCCGCTTTTAGCGAGCTGATTTGGTCGAAGGTTCGCTTACCTTGTGTATAGGCTTTGACGAGGTCCTTAACCCGCTGAAATTCTTGCTCAAATGCTTTGTTTCGCCATAACGTGACCCTTGACACGCCGAGCTGACTCGTGAAGTAAGTCCAGCAAAATTCAGTTGGTTCAATCATCTGGCGCTCGAAGTGATTGAGCAGCATAAACGCCTGCTTCCATTGCTCTTGCGTAGTGGCCATTCCCCGGTTCCTCTTTACCAGTGAAAGAACACCGTCATCCGGTGCCGTGCCTTGTTAGGAAAAATCTGGCCTTAGTCAATCGTATGGCGAGCGGCACTAAGGCGCCCACTGTTCTGGATGACCGCCAGATCCACCTGACGATTACCTACTTAAGCTGGTTTGCGGCAATATTCAAATTGCACTATCGCTGCGCGGCGACGGGTCTTGGTCATGATGCCTACCCAACAGCAGCACACCGTTCTGCACCCAGATACGTATCAACCCAAACGGACCATATGGCATGGTGGTACCAGGCAGGGCTGGCGACCAGACAAGCTTCATCAATATGGCTCAGACGTTGGCGTGATGATCTTCCTAAGAATCATAACGTCCCAGCGACCTCTTCAGGGGGCCGCCGCGAGGGAGAGGGACTGATCTCTGATCTTTTGCAAGCGCTACACACTGTCCAAGGGTGGTGTTCCACATTGAAAAGCGCAATCATCGGGTTTGGAGCCTTGAGCTCGAAACGGTTGAAAGTCTTGGACCTGTGCGGCTTGGGCGGTGGTCATGATCAATTGGGCGCGCTCAAGGATGGCAGTGGCATTTCTGAACAGCGTCATTTGATGCTCAATGTGCATCTCGACCGATTCAGCTGGCACGTCTGGCCGATTTAACACTTCAAACAACCGTGCCAGCTCCTGCTCAGCTTTGTCACGTTCGTTGGTGATGTTCTGGCGCTGAATCGGATCATGCAGGTCAAATACAAACTCCCGGCAACCTAACCCTGCATTTCCCGTTAGGCATTTGAGGTGGTACTCGCAGGGCTTCAAGTTGATGTCCCTTACGCAGAACCCCAAAGGGCTGTAATGAGCCGTCTGCAAGGTGAGGTTCAACTGGGCCTGGATATCTTTCAAGGAAAGTTCACTGCGTTTCCAGGACTGTAGCTGCTCAGGCAACGAGCCAAGAAAGCGGGTATGTTCACCCAGCATCAGTTCACCTACTTTCTGAGCTCGTTCCCGTGCGGTTTGATGGTCGTAATGAGCGCCTTGAGGCTGGGTTCGGCCCATCCATTTATTGACGATGCTCGCAGCTAACCCAGCACGAAACAATGAATTGGTTTGCCAATGTCGTCCTTTATGGGTTTGAAAGGATTGGATGACCTCATCCTCCACCGCCACCCCATAACGGGAAAAGGCCGAACCCCGTGCAAGCCCTTGCTCGCTCGGTTTGAGGGCATAAAGCGCCGCACCGTAGGACAGCACGCAGGGAATATAAGCCTGGTAGGTGCCCCCCAAACTACTGGGAACCACAAATAGATAATCGGAGACTTTTTGCGAAATACGAAAAGCGTTGGAGCTGATAGCCAATCCTTCCGACAACACCTCCTTGACCATTTCAGCCAGCAATTCAGTTTGGAGGCGGGTATTCAAAGCCACAAAATCCTGCGAAATAGCTTGGGTGATGCTGCGGTATTCCAATAAGTAACCTGTACCGTGTGCATACTTCAAACCCGTCGTCGACGCACTTTTACGAAAAAAGGTTACAGGGGCAGCATTCAACCGCAGGTAGGAGAAAAATCCTTTTTTAGAACCCTTGTGAATCATGGTCATGGATTTCTGACCAAACCACTCTGGATAGAGCTGTTGCGCATCCAGCAGGGGTAACAAGCGGCGATAATCAAATCCTCCCCCCATAACGTGGTTAATGGCCGCGACCGCCTCGTCATAACCACAATAAATGATTGCTCGACCGCAACTTACGGTCTCCCCAAAAAAAGCCAGCCATTCGACCCGATTTAAGGCTTTCGAGCGCAACCCTTGAAAAGCGCTGGACTTCACCTGCCGGCTGCAAGGAGGCTGCCCATGAATAATTTGGAACACCTCTTCGTAGGTGAATCTGTGGGTACGCCACGTAATCATTTCGTTAAGGCGGCGCTTGATATCGGCACCGACTAAGTAATGGGTATGTTTAAAACGCCCGACCGGGGTAGACCTCACGTCAAAACCTGAGCGACGATAGAAAGCCAACAACGAGTCCACGCCGACTGCCGTGGATGCGAAGGGCAAATATTGCGTCAATTGATGAAGCTCAATTTGTGCTTCATCCGCCAGGGGCTTGAGGAGTTTGAGACAGGTTTGGGCGCGAGTCGCGTTAGCGGCGGACAATGCCGTCAACTGTTCAAGCGCGACCTGTATGTCGGTGTCTATTTGTGCCACACGACGGTCAAATCGCTTCGCCAATACTGTAGCAAGGGTGCCATTTTCAATCTCACTGGCTCGTTCGCGCCAAAGGCTGCAGATTGCGTCAATCCTGCGCACGGCATCTTGAATAACCGGGCGCCAAATTTGTGGGATATAACGCGCCATAGGAGCCGCGCCTTTCTCAGTCCAAACGTTACAAAAAAGTTGTCCGTTGCGCTCAACCAAGCAGTTCTTGGGAAGGCGTAACACTTCACCTATCCGCAATCCCAAACCAAACTGAAAAACTTGCGTTAAGATCGCCAGTCGATCAAGTTGTGCTCGAATACTCTGGTCTGGCGAGTGATCCAGGGCCCATTTTAGTTGGATGATCGCGCCGATCAATGGCGGCAGAGGAAGCTTTTCTTCTGCCGCAATTCGACCGTAGCGATCTGTTCGCTGGAACTGCGCGCCAACTCGGATGGTGGCAATCGGCTGTGTTAAAAGCTGGTGCGATGCCATAAAGGCCATGAGTCGATTTAGATCATTGCACAGCCCTTCGCCGTGGGCATACGACGTCCTGATATGATTAAGAGTCCGATCATAGGCGTCCTGATCGATCATAATCAGACTTCGAACATCGACTTTGATGAGCATCTTGAAGGCTGCGGCCAGGCTTTTGACGCGCGTCGCTCCCAATGCTTTGTTTCTCTGGCGAGCATTCCATAACAAGGTGGTTACAAAAACTTTATTTAAGGTCGCCAATTCCGGCACCAAGCCTGGTACGGTAAGGTAAATTCGCACTTTACCCTGATACAGCCAGTACAAATCATCCCAGTGCGAAGTCGGAAATAACTTCAATTGCTCGAACCGCGCCTGAGCTTCCTCAGCCAGCCGGCTTAGGCGCTGTTGCCGCTGCGTCTGCATATGCTGTTGCTCACCAATAAGCATGGCATCACTCCTCCTGCTTGTGAATTAATGTCACGCAGTGGCCTTGTGCGTAGGCAATTGCCGCCTGACAGCCGGCAATTGAGGGCTCAAAGGCACTGACCACCGTGGCCGTTGACACCGACAACAGCTGCGCTTGGCGTTGGGTCAGTTGCTCCAGAGCCATGCGATGCGCGTGAACATCTTTGTTGGGACAAAAGCGCTTACAGGCGTAACACGCCACCGCGGGCTCATCAAAACATGCCGAATCGGTGGCACATTGGCCGATGGCAGTGAAACTGCGCGGCTCGTAGATGGGCCGCGCATAGAGATTGCCCTTTAGATCCTCCGTCCTCATCCACGCGGCCGTAAAGTGTCGCTGCTCAACGCGGCTTTGGGTTGCCTGCTCCAATACTTCCCACATTTCCTGAGTGAACCGAAAGTAATGTTTGATGCACAGTGTGTTGCTATGGTCCAGCAGGTCCGCTACCTCCTCGGGTGAACACCCGGACATCACCGCCTGCGTGCCAATGGTGTAGCGAAAACGGTAAGGGTGTAGGTTGAAGTGTCGCCCCGTTCGGGGCGACAGCGGGAAATGAATCTGAGCGTAACTCAGCATGCTTCTTAACAACGAAGCTCTTCGGTGGTAAGCGTAAGCTTGCTTATTATCAGCGGCAAAGTAATCGCCTGATCGTCGAAGTTCTTCACGCCACAGCACGCTACCGTGCGCATTACGCACGCGCTCCAAACGCAGCGGCTGCGTGGCCATGAAAAGTGGAAGTTCCTGTAAGGGGATGTCTTGAGCAACGAGCTCTACCGAGGCGATCACTTGGTCGATCAATGTGGCCGTGCGTTCACTCAGAATACGCGCACTGAATTGCGTCCGGCGGTGTTGCGCGCCGTTTTTTACCCGGGGTACATTGAGGTAACGCACGCCCGTTTGAGGATCCGTTAAAAAGTCTTGACGTTTTAAAAGGGATAGCTGAATAGGTCGCAAACCATGACTCAAACACAAGTCGACTAACAGCCGTAAGGGCAAGGAATGGCGTGTATTATCCACCTCGGCAGAAAGTACACTGACTTCTTCTCGAGTGAACGGGCCATGTTCTTCATCCATCAAGAATAAGGCGGAATAAGCATTGGGTCTGCGGAAATAGCCGTGCAATTGCGTGATATTTTCGTAACCTTCCGCGCTCAGCAGCTCATACTCGTGTAACAACAGAAAGTTGGCGAATTCCTTAGCGCAGGCGATCCAATGCATTTTTCTAGAGGAATCCGCTTGTACCGCGAGTTTAGTTAATACGTGTTCAACAGTGATCCCTGCATTGACCTGGGACACGAAGCGTTGCAAAAACCAGAATTTCTCCAGCAACGTCGCTGCATGATAACGCTGCACGATATATTGCACATAACAGATGAGAATCTCTTTTAAGTCATCCGCCAGCTGATTGAAGCCGTCCGTTTTAAGATAAACAAACTGCGTGGTGTCATCAGGAACAATAATGACCGGCTTGAAATCGCCATCAGGGGTAAACAATTCGACGTCATAACCCAAGCGGCTTCTCACCGGAAGGAAGCGCGACACCTTCACGACGCTACTCCTATTCAACACCCGCCTTGAACGCGTGGAGGGCCTGCTGCTGAATGAGCACTTGCGATGCTCTGACTTTGCGTTGAATGGAGCCTTTGGCGTATCGCTCCGGCATCTGACTATTGCGAACCCATCCACCGGCCGCTTCTTGAATCGGCGACTTCAGTAATGTACGGCTCAGCGGGCTCTGGTCTTTAAACTTAAGATCAAGCGCGGTATCGAGCAGGTCATGGAATGTATTGCGCAAGCGGTGCGGACTGAGAAGTCCTTTGAATTCAGGGTGTTTCCGTGTCAATTCATTAAGAATGGCATTTGGTGTCTGCAGCGATAAAGGTAAGCCGTCTCGATATGAAATAAATAAGTAACTGGTGGATTTCCACCCGGTAAACAGCACCCTGACCTGAGTAATATAATATTCAATCAAGTTCGCTAGATCTTCGTGCAGCTCAATTTGTCGACCCAGAGTTTTCACCGAGGGCACTTCGCTGCGGGGGTAATCTGCAACCGGACCAACCTTAAAAATATCGTAATATTTACGATGCCCGGATAATTGAAAGTGATTAAGTTTTAATAGCAGCGTTTCGCCTTTGCGATTGCCACCCAGCATAAGCAGGAGCAATAATGCACAATTACGCCAACGCACTTTGCTGGTTTTCCAAGGGTTAAGCTTATTGCTTGGCGAGGGATCAATGATGCTGATAAATTTCGCCTGTAACGCTGGCGCAAGACCTATCTTATCTTGCCGGTCCGATTTGTAAGGAGACTTGGCGTATAAGTCAAAGCCGGCTTTCATTCGTTGATATCGCAACAATGCAGACTGCAGAGCTGCGCAATCCGCTTGAAGATTGTCTTGATAAAACGACCATAGGTAATGGATAAATGCCATAGCACCGCGCATGCGAGCTGCATACCACGCAGCGTTAACGGGCACTCCGGTTGAGCGAGTACAACAACAAAAGGAAGAGAATGCTTCGATTTCGCCGATTTTTAGTGGCTTTTGATCCGCGATGCGCTGGATTAACTCAATCGCATTGATTTCGCAAAATCGGTAAAGATGTAGGATGACAGTTTGATCTGCCTTAATGGAATTGATCCTCAATCCATTCTCGAAGCGTTGCAAAGCGTACGCCCCAGCAAACAGATCAATCTGACCATTGATCGCCACCAACTTAAGCTTAATGCCTCCCACCTTCGTAAATTGCACGGTGGTTAGCGCGTAAGCGGACATTGACATTTGCCCACCCCATGTGTCGCTGTAAAAAATTTACGGTAGCAGACGCCATGAAGGTCAGCAAAAAATGAAACAAAACCGCGACACACAAAATTATTTGGGCGGGACCACAAAAAATGTAACGTCAAAAAACCAAGATCAAGACTGTCGGCCAAAAACCCCCTCAGGGAGAGGGGGTGCTGCGACTTATCCATAGAAAATGAAACATGCTACTTATTATTACAGATATCTTTCAACGATTTGCCTGGTTTGAAGGCAACTGTGTTGCTGGCCTTGATTTTGACTGGCTCACCGGTTTGCGGGTT
>NZ_RCNW01000508.1:0-6747 GCF_004307605.1 Pseudomonas sp. Sample_24 | reverse complement strand
ACCTGGCCGCCATTGAACAGCGTATCCAACGCAACGACGGCGCCCATCAGCCTTGCCTCACCAGGCCGCAGAACACGCCTTCGATGGCGAGGTCCCGGTCGGCTTCGACGATGATCGGCTGATAGGCCGGATTGCGCGGCAGCAACCGGACCGTGTCGCCGACCCGTTCGAAGCGCTTGATGGTGACTTCGCCGTCGAGGCGCGCCACGACGATCTGGCCGTTGACCGCCTCGGGGCTGCGGTGCACGCCCACCAGGTCGCCGTCGAGAATGCCGTCCTCGATCATCGAGTCGCCGCGCACCCGCAGCATGTAGTCCGGCACCCGGGAAAAGATCGCAGGATCGAGCAGCAAGCGGCTATGGATTTCGGCATCGGCCCCGATCGGCGCACCCGCCGCCACGCGACCGAGGACCGGGATATCCAGCAACTCGGGGCGCGGTGGCTGCCCGAGCAGGCGAATGCCCCGGGCCTGATTCGGGTTGACCTCGATAAACCCGGCTTCGGTGAGCGCCAGCACATGCTTGCGCGCCACGCTGCGGGAGGCGAAGCCGAACGCCTCGCTGATTTCAGCGAGGCTCGGGGACTGACCGTGCTCGGCGATGCGCTCGCGGATAAAGGTCAGGATGGCGGTACGGCGGGGAGTCAGAGTCGTCATGGAGTACATTTGTACTCTTTTGCCATTTTCCTGACAAGCACCGCCAGTCAGCTCAACCCACGGGACGCCAGAAACCCTGCGATGTAATCGATGAACGCCAGCACTTTGGCCGTCGCCCGCCGATGGCTCGGGTACACCGCCAGTATGTGCGGGCCGAAGCTGTCCGGGTCGATGTCGTAGTCGGCCATCAGCCGCACCAGTCGCCCTTCGGCGATGTACGGCGCGGCACTCCACAAGGGTGTGTGCAGCAAACCGCGCCCCGCCAGGGCATTGGCCAGCAGCAAGTCGTAATTGTCGCTGCGCAGGCGCGGTGCCAACGGTTGTGGCAAGCTCAGGCGCTGGCCATCGCGCTCGGCCCACCAGAATTCACGGCTGAGCAACGGATGGCGATACAGCAACCATTCGTGGTCATCAAGGGTCTGCGGGGTGACCGCCAGCCCCTTGCGTGCCAGATATTCCGGGCTGGCGCACAGCGCCAGGCGATTGCTGCCGACCACCCGCGCAATCAACCCCGGCAAGTCGTCATGCCCTTCGCGCAACGCCAGGTCGTAGCCGCTCTCCAGCAGGTTGACGAACTCGTCGCACAGGTCCACTTGCAGGTTGATTTGCGGGTATTGCTCAAGAAAACCACCGCACACCTGATCGAGAAAAGCCTGCCCATAGGCCAGCGGTGCGGTGATTTTCAGGCTGCCGCGCAAACCATGCTGCAACTGCTCGATTTCCTCGCCGGCCTCGTCCAGTCGCTGCAACACCTGACGCGCAGTCTCCAGGTAGAGCCGCCCGGACTCCGTGAGCAAAATCCGTCGGGTGCTGCGCTCGAACAACCGTGCGCCCAGCTCCGCTTCCAGGTGATTGACGGCTTTGGTCAGGGCTGACGGGGTCTTGCCCAGTTGCTCGGCGGCGCGGCTGAAACTGCCCAGTTGCGCCGTGACCACAAACATTTTCAGTGCACCGAGCTTGTCCATATTTTTTCCAATCAGGCAAAAACGTTTTTCGTGAGTGAGGCGTTCTGCCGAGCGCAGCAAGCCACTAATCTGGCCATCAGACGCAATAACAAGGAAACATTCAATGAAAAGATTCATCCCGAATCTATTGATGGCCGCCATGAGTTTTGCCTCGTTGGAAGCCATGGCAGCGACTGACCTGGTGTTATTCAATGGCAAGATTTTCACCGCCGACCGCAATCAGCCCAAGGTCCAGGCGCTGGCGGTCGAGGACGGCAAAGTGCTGCAAGTGGGCAGCGATGCGCAGATCAAGGCGCTGATCGAGTCTGGAACACAGGTCATCGACCTGGACGGGAAAACACTGATGCCCGGCCTGATCGACACCCATTCCCATGCCATCTTCGGTGGCCTGGAAATGGTGTCGGCCAACATGGAAGACGAGGTCGTGGACCTTGACGAACTGGAGAAACGCCTGCGCGCCTGGCGTGACGACGGAAAAGCGCGGCACGGCGATGTGCTGAGCGTGGCCGGCATGAGTTCGGCGTACTGGGCGCAGTCGGAAGCGCTGGGCAAGAAGTTCAACAGTGGCGAATGGGCCGACGTGCCGGTGGTCTTTACCGGCAGCGACCACCATACGGCCTGGGCCAATGATGTAATGCTCAAGCGCGCCGGTGTCGATGCCGCGCTGATCAAGTCATTGCCGGTAGCTGAAGACGGCACCATCGGCAAACTCAAGGACGGCAGGCCCAACGGGTTTCTGGTAGATGCCGGCTGGGATCGGGTGGCCTCGAAAATGCCGGCACCGAGCGCCGCCGACATGCTCAAGGCCGCGCAAACCGCCGTGAGCTACAACAACAGTCTGGGCATTACCGCGTGGATGGACCCGGCCGCCAACGCCGCGCCCGGCGAACCGATCTTCGCCCTCAAGCCGACGGAAAAAACCGTCGGTGTGCTGCCGGTGTACAAGGCACTGGCGCAAAGTGGCGCCATGACCGCCCACATTGCCGCGCTGCTGGTGGCCAATTCGAAAAGCGTGCCGGCCGATCTGGATACGCTGGACAAGGTCCGCCAGCAATTTCAGGGCATCCCCAACCTGACCTTGCCCGGGGTCAAGATCTTCGCCGACGGTGTGATCGAGTACCCGGCGCAGAGCGCGGCGATGATCGATCCCTACAGCAACTCGCACAAACAGGGCGAACTGCTGATCGATCCAAAGCATTTCGGCGAGCTGGTCAGTGCCATCGACCAGCGCGGCTGGCTGGTGCACATCCACGCCATCGGTGACCGTGCCGTGCGTGAATCACTGAACGGGATCGCCCAGGCGCGCAAGGACCGCCAAAGCGGCGTGACGCACTCGGTCACTCACCTGCAAATGGTCAACCCGAAGGAGTTCGCCCGGTTCAAGCCGCTCGACGTCATTGCCTCGATGCAACTGCTCTGGGCCGCCGCCGACGACTACACCACCGACATGATCAAGCCTTACGTCAGCGCCCAGGCATTCCGTTACCAATACCCGGCGCACTCGCTGCTCAAACAGGGCGCAATCATTTCCGGCGCCAGCGACTGGCCGGTGTCGTCGCCGAACCCGTTCAACGCCATGGCTCAGGCGATGACCCGGGTCGGCCCGCTGGGCGTGCTCAACGCCGATGAACGTATCGACCGCGAAACCATGTTCTACGCCTATACCCTCAACGCTGCGCGCACCATCGGCCTGGACAAGAACATCGGTTCGTTGAGCGCCGGCAAACAGGCCGACTTCATCGTCCTTGACCGCGACGTGTTCAGCGTCGATGACAAAGCCCTGCACGACACCCAAGTGCTACAAACCTGGTTCGCCGGCCGTCAGGTCTACGCAGCGACCCTCTGATAAAAACCCGCAACCACTTCGCTGCCCGCCCCCGGTGTGTTCCAACCCGGGGGCCTGGCGCAGCCTTGCCCGACATCTGCCCATAACAACACAATAGCGGAATGCATCTTATGAAAGCCTTGACCCTGTTCGCCCTCGGTTCCTTGAGCCTGCTGCCCTTGAGCAGCCAGGCCATCCCCTTGAATGACGACTTCGCCCTGCTGCTGGACGTGACCCTGGCCAGCGACTACCGCACCCGCGGTATCTCGCAAACCCAGAATGACCCGGCCATTCAGGGTGCCATCACCCTGGCCCACAGCAGTGGCCTGTACCTCGGCGCATGGAGTTCAAACGTCGATTTCGGCGGTGGCCTGAAAACACGGCAGGAAGTCGACTATTACGCCGGCTGGCTGTGGCAAGCCACTGAAGAAGTGAGCCTGGACGTCGGCTACCTGAAGTACACCTATCCCAGAGAAAGCCAGTTCAACCAGAGTGAGGCCTACGGCATTCTCAGCGTCTACGGGGTCAAGCTCGGAGCCTATTACTCTGCCGATGCGCCGGGAATCGACAGCGAGCAGAACTCGCTCTACAGCTATGTCGGCTACGAAACCGAGTTGCCCTACGATGTGGGTCTGAAACTGCGTTACGGCAACATGGACTTCAAGGATCCGCATCTCTACTCACGTTCGGGCGAAGCCGAAGATTCGTACCGTGAGTGGGAGGTCAAGCTGACCCACGAACTGGCCGGCGTGATGCTGGGCCTGAGCTACATCGACACCGACCTGTCGAAAAGTCAGTGCGCCAGCAACTGGGGGTTCGATGACGTTTGCAGCGCCACTGTGGTGGCGAGCGTCAGCAAGTCGTTCTGAGGCGCGCCCCACCTGCGAGCAAGGAGGCTCCGGGGTGTGATGGAGGCTGATCGGATGAGGGTTGCTTACACATCAGGATCACTGATTATCCGGCAACACGCTAACCTATAAGACCGTGTCGCGCTTGTGGCTCCCAAGGCGCACCATTAGATTAGCCAATGATGTCTGGCCTCCAAAATAAGTAGAAGGGATAAGCATGGCGCTTACTGACCAGTCCACCCGTATCCGTACCGGCGAAGAACTCGATGCCAGCCTGATCGATCCATACCTCAAGGCCCATATTCCGGGTCTGAGCGGCTTGCCGCAGATCAGCCAGTTCCCGGGCGGTGCGTCGAACCTTACCTATTTGCTGGAATACCCCGAACAGGAGTTTGTCCTGCGTCGGCCGCCGTTCGGCCACAAGGCCAAATCCGCCCATGACATGGGCCGCGAATTTCGCATCCTCAATCAATTGCGCGAGGGTTTTCCGTACTGCCCCAAAGCCTACGTGCATTGCACCGACGAATCGGTGATCGGTGCCGAGTTCTACGTGATGGAACGGGTCAACGGCATCATCCTGCGCTCGGAACTGCCAGCGGAACTGGGGCTCGATTCAGCGAAAACCGAAGCCCTGTGCAAGAGTTTCATCGACAAGTTCGTCGAACTGCACCAGGTCGACTACAACGCTTACGGCCTGGGTGACCTCGGCAAGCCCGAAGGTTACGTGGCACGGCAGATCAAAGGCTGGAGCGACCGCTACGAAAAAGCCCTGACCCCCGATGCCCCACAGTGGGACGTGGTCAAGGCCTGGCTCAACGACAAGATGCCCGCCGACCACCCGACGTCCAGCATCGTTCACAACGACTACCGTTTCGACAACGTCATCCTCGACCCGAACAATCCGATGCAGATCATCGGCGTGCTCGACTGGGAACTGACCACCCTCGGCGATCCCTTGATGGACCTGGGCAATACCCTCGCCTACTGGATCGAGGCCGACGACCCGGCGCCGGTGCAGATGATGCGCCGCCAGCCGAGCCACGCCCCGGGGATGCTGACCCGCCGCGAGTTCGTCGACTACTACGCCCAGCGATCCGGCATCCAGATCGACAATTTCGACTTCTACTACACCTACGGCCTGTTCCGCCTGGCCGGCATCGTGCAGCAGATCTACTACCGCTTCTACCATGGCCAGACCCAGGACAAGCGCTTCGCGCAGTTCATTCACATGAACAAACTGCTGGAGCAGATGAGCTTGCAGGTCATCCAGAAATCCAGCCTCTGATACCAACACGACCCGTAGGAGCCAGGCTTGCCGGCGAATCAGACACTGCGGTGTAGCGGTCATACCGCGTCACCGCTCTTCGCCAGCAAACCGCACCTACACCTATCAGGCCTATAACAAGGAAAACCCATGTCCAAGACTCAGTTGTTCGACCTCGACGGCAAGATCGCATTCGTCTCCGGCGCCAGCCGTGGCATCGGTGAGGCCATCGCCAAACTGCTGGCCCAGCAAGGTGCCCACGTGATCGTCTCGAGCCGCAAGCTCGAGGGTTGCCAGCACGTGGCCGACTCGATCATTGCCGCCGGTGGAAAAGCCACCGCCATCGCCTGCCACATCGGCGAAATGGAACAGATCAGCCAGGTGTTCGCCGGGATCAAGGAACAGTTTGGTCGCCTGGACATTCTGGTCAACAACGCCGCCACCAACCCGCAATTCTGCAACGTACTGGATACCGACCTCGGCGCCTTCCAGAAAACCGTCGACGTGAATATCCGCGGCTATTTCTTCATGTCGGTCGAAGCCGGCAAGCTGATGCGCGAAAACGGTGGCGGCAGCATCATCAACGTGGCCTCGATCAACGGCGTTTCGCCGGGAATCTTCCAGGGCATTTATTCGGTGACCAAAGCGGCGGTCATCAACATGACCAAGGTTTTCGCCAAGGAATGTGCGCAGTTCGGCATCCGCTGCAACGCGCTGCTGCCAGGTCTGACCGACACCAAGTTCGCTTCGGCACTGGTCAAGAACGAGGCGATCCTGAACACCGCGTTGCAGCAGATCCCTTTGAAACGCGTGGCGGACCCGAGCGAAATGGCCGGCGCGGTGCTGTACCTGGCCAGCGACGCCTCCAGCTACACCACAGGTGTTTCGCTGAACGTGGACGGCGGTTTCCTGTCCTGACCCGCTGAACAACACAAATTCCTGTAGGAGCAAAGCTTGCTCGCGATTGCGTAGTATCAGTCAACATCAATGTTGAAACTGCTACCGCAATCGCGAGCAAGCTTTGCTCCTACGGGTTTTGTGTATTTCTGCTTACTGGGTGATGCAGCGGGTGGTCGTGGTGACTCGGGTCACCTCGCCGTTTTCGTCACGCACATCGCCCAGGACGTCGGTTTTATCCAGGGTCTGGCAAGTACGTTCAGGCGGTGGGGGTGGAGTGACAGGTGGGGGTG
>NZ_RCNW01000001.1:0-6825 GCF_004307605.1 Pseudomonas sp. Sample_24 | reverse complement strand
CGACGCTCAACCTGGGTGGATTTGCACGGAACGCAGATCAGCACACGAGGGCTGGGCTGCAGGAAGCTGTTTTCGTGAACCTTGTTGATGAAATACTGCAGCATCTTTTCGCAAACGCTGAAATCGGCGATCACGCCGTCTTTCATCGGACGAATGGCAGCAATGTTGCCTGGCGTACGGCCCAGCATGCGCTTCGCTTCGGTGCCGACAGCCACGACACTTTTCTGGTTACCGTGTGTCCGAATGGCCACAACCGATGGCTCATTCAGGACGATACCGCGCTCGCGCACGTAAATAAGGGTGTTGGCAGTGCCCAGGTCAATGGAAAGATCGCTGGAAAACATGCCACGCAGTTTCTTGAACATGGGAAAGGGACCCTAGGCAACGCGTGGGTAAAAAAGTGCGGCAAACTCTAACAACGACAGGGATTTTGGGCAAGGCGCCAATATGTTAAATTGGCCGCTTTTCTGTGCACCAAGCCCCACAATCGCGGCCTTATGACCGTAGAAGTGCGGTAGTGTTCCGACAATCTAACACACGGACGCCGTCCGTTTTGTTTTCCACTGGAGAATCCCAATGGCGCTTGAACGCTCCGACGTGGAAAAAATCGCTCATCTGGCCTGCCTTGGCCTCAATGATGCCGATCTTCCACACATCACTTCGGCCCTCAACAGCATTCTCGGGCTGGTCGACGAAATGCAGGCGGTCAATACCGACGGTATCGAACCGCTGGCTCACCCACTGGAAGCCAGCCAGCGCCTGCGTGCAGACGTCGTGACCGAGACCAATAACCGCGAGGCCTACCAGTCCATCGCACCAGCGGTCGAAAACGGCCTGTACCTGGTTCCGAAAGTCATCGACTAAAGGGAAAGAGCCTGCAATGCATCAATTGACTCTGGCCGAGATCGCCCGCGGACTCGCCGATAAAAAGTTTTCTTCCGAAGAGCTGACCAAAGTCCTGCTGGCGCGCATCGCCCAACTCGATCCTCAGCTCAACAGCTTCATCAGCCTCACCGAAGACCTGGCGCTGTCGCAGGCGAAAGCCGCTGACGCCCGCCGGGCCAATGGTGAGAGCGGCGCGCTGCTGGGCGCGCCCATCGCCCACAAGGACCTGTTCTGCACCCAGGGTATTCGCACCAGCTGCGGCTCGAAGATGCTCGACAACTTCAAGGCACCGTACGACGCCACCGTCGTCGCCAAGCTGGCCGCTGCCGGGGCTGTAACCCTGGGCAAGACCAACATGGACGAATTTGCCATGGGTTCGGCCAACGAGTCGAGCTACTACGGCCCGGTGAAAAACCCGTGGAACCTGGAACACGTGCCGGGTGGTTCGTCCGGTGGTTCGGCGGCGGCAGTCGCCGCTCGTCTGCTGCCAGCGGCGACCGGCACCGACACCGGTGGTTCCATTCGTCAGCCCGCTGCATTGACCAACCTTACAGGCCTGAAACCGACGTACGGTCGCGTGTCGCGTTGGGGCATGATCGCTTACGCGTCCAGCCTCGATCAGGGCGGCCCGATGGCGCGCACCGCCAAAGACTGTGCGATTTTGTTGCAAGGCATGGCCGGGTTCGATCCGAACGACTCCACCAGCATCGACGAACCCGTGCCTGATTACAGCGCCAGCCTCAACGGCTCGCTGCAAGGCCTGCGCATCGGCGTGCCGAAGGAATATTTCAGCGCAGGTCTGGACCCACGCATCGCCGACCTGATCATGGCCAGTGTCGAAGAGCTGAAAAAGCTCGGCGCCGTGATCAAGGAAATCAGTCTGCCGAACATGCAGCACGCTATTCCGGCGTACTACGTGATCGCCCCGGCGGAAGCCTCGTCCAACCTGTCGCGTTTCGACGGCGTGCGCTTCGGTTATCGCTGCGAAAACCCGGTCAACCTGATCGACCTGTACAAACGCTCTCGCGGCGAAGGCTTCGGGCCGGAAGTGCAGCGCCGGATCATGGTCGGCGCCTACGCGCTGTCCGCCGGTTACTACGATGCCTACTACCTGAAGGCGCAGAAGATCCGCCGCTTGATCAAGAACGACTTCATGGCGGCCTTCAATGAGGTCGACATCATCCTCGGCCCAACCACGCCGAACCCGGCCTGGAAGCTCGGCGCCAAGAACAGCGACCCGGTCGCTGCTTACCTGGAAGACGTCTACACCATCACCGCCAACCTCGCGGGCCTGCCGGGCCTGTCGATGCCGGCAGGTTTTGTCGACGGCCTGCCGGTCGGCGTGCAACTGCTCGCTCCGTATTTCCAGGAAGGCCGCCTGTTGAACGTTGCCCACCAGTATCAATTGAATACTGACTGGCACACCCGCACCCCAACCGGCTTCTGAGGAGACACACATGCAATGGGAAGTCGTGATCGGGCTGGAGATTCACACTCAGCTCACCACCCGGTCGAAAATCTTTTCCGGTAGTTCCACCACGTTCGGTTCCGAGCCGAACACCCAGGCCAGCCTGATCGACCTGGGCATGCCCGGCGTGCTGCCGGTGCTGAACCAGGAAGCGGTGCGCATGGCGGTGATGTTCGGTCTGGCGATCGACGCCGAGATCGGCCAGCACAACGTGTTCGCCCGCAAGAACTACTTCTACCCGGACCTGCCCAAGGGCTACCAGATCAGCCAGATGGAATTGCCGATCGTCGGCAAGGGCCACCTGGACATCGCCCTGGAAGACGGCACGGTCAAACGTGTCGGTATCACCCGCGCGCACCTTGAAGAAGACGCCGGCAAGAGCCTGCACGAAGAGTTCAGCGGCGCCAGCGGCATCGACCTGAACCGTGCCGGCACGCCGCTACTGGAAATCGTCTCCGAGCCGGACATGCGCAGCGCCAAGGAAGCCGTGGCCTACGTCAAGGCGATCCACGCACTGGTGCGTTACCTGGGCATTTGTGACGGCAACATGGCCGAAGGCTCGCTGCGTTGCGACTGCAACGTGTCGATCCGCCCGAAAGGCCAGGTCGAGTTCGGCACACGCTGCGAGATCAAGAACGTCAACTCGTTCCGCTTCATCGAAAAGGCGATCAACAGCGAAATCCAGCGTCAGATCGAGCTGATCGAAGATGGCGGCAAGGTGATCCAGCAGACACGCCTGTACGATCCGAACAAGGACGAAACCCGTCCGATGCGCAGTAAAGAGGAAGCCAACGACTACCGTTATTTCCCCGATCCTGACCTGCTGCCAGTGGTCATCGAGAACGCGTTCCTCGACGACGTGCGTGCCACCTTGCCGGAATTGCCACCGCAAAAGCGCGAGCGCTTCCAGGCGCAATTCGGCCTGTCGGTGTACGACGCCAGCGTCTTGGCCACCAGCCGCGAACAAGCCGATTACTTCGAGAAAGTCGCGAGCATCGGCGGCGACGCCAAACTGGCGGCGAACTGGGTGATGGTCGAACTGGGCAGCCTGCTCAACAAGCAAGGCCTGGACATCGAACAGTCGCCGGTTTCCGCCGAGCAACTGGGCGGCATGCTGTTGCGCATCAAGGACAACACCATCTCCGGCAAGATTGCCAAGGTAGTGTTTGAAGCGATGGCCAACGGCGAAGGCAGTGCCGACGAGATCATCGACAAGCGCGGCCTCAAGCAAGTGACCGACACCGGCGCCATCTCGGCGGTGCTGGACGAAATGCTCGCGGCCAACGCCGAACAGGTCGAGCAATACCGCGCGGCAGACGAAGCCAAACGCGGCAAGATGTTCGGCTTCTTCGTCGGCCAGGCCATGAAAGCCTCCAAAGGCAAGGCCAACCCGCAGCAGGTGAACGAATTGCTGAAAAGCAAGCTCGAAGGCTAACCACAGGGATCGTTCCCACGCTCTGCGTGGGAACGCCTCTCTGGACGCTCTGCGTCCGCTTATTTTGTGACGCGGAGCGTCACGAGCTGCATTCCCACGCGGAGCGTGGGAACGATCATGGGGTCACCTAATGAAGCGTCTGCTAAGTGCCTGCGCCCTCCTCTCGCTCCTTGCCGGTTGCGCCAGCAACGATATCGTCGATCCGCACGGCTATGACAAGACCGGCGTTGCCTCGTATTACGGCGCCAAACACCAAGGCAAGCGCACCGCCAGTGGTGAGCGTTTCAACAAGAATTCCCTGACCGCCGCCCATCGCCAATTGCCTTTCGGCACACGGGTGAAGGTCACTAACCTGAACAACGACAAGTCCTGCGTGGTGCGCATCAACGACCGCGGGCCACATACCCGTGGACGCCTGATCGACTTGTCCCATGAAGCTGCCGCGCGCTTGGGCATGCTCAGGAGCGGCA
This sequence comes from Pseudomonas sp. Sample_24, assembly GCF_004307605.1. Taxonomy (NCBI): domain Bacteria; kingdom Pseudomonadati; phylum Pseudomonadota; class Gammaproteobacteria; order Pseudomonadales; family Pseudomonadaceae; genus Pseudomonas; species Pseudomonas sp. Sample_24. Next base: position 2,567 of record NZ_RCNW01000001.1, on the reverse strand, counting down.
CTGCGCGGGTTCGCGTCCAGGCCCTCGACGACTGACACTTGGAGCCCCAGCCATTTTCGGACTAGCCGACCTACCCCTGATCAGCGTGATCGAATTGCTCAGCGGCCTGGTGCTGTTGATTGCCGGCGCCGAATTGATGGTGCGCGCCGCGGTACGCCTGGCCGCGCGCCTGCATGTTCGACCGCTGATCATCGGCCTGACCATCGTCGCCCTCGGCAGCAGCGCGCCGCAGATGGCCGTCAGCCTGCAAGCCACGCTGACCCATAACGCTGACATCGCTGTCGGCAGTGTGATCGGCAGCAGCATTTTCAACATCCTGGTCACTCTCGGCCTCTCGGCGTTGATCATTCCGCTGCGGGTGTCGCGGCAACTGGTGCGCCTGGATATTCCCCTGATGATCGGTGCCAGCCTGCTGGTGTTTGTACTGGCGTGGAATGAGGAACTGACTCGCGCCGACGGTGTGGTTCTGTTGGCGGCATTGCTTCTGTACCTGGCGTTGTTGCTGCGCCAGTCACGGCATTCTGTGCGTCCGGTATCGGCTCACAGCCTCACCGGCGAAGCGCCATGGTTCACCAGCGTGCTGATGATCATCGCCGGGCTGGGGATGCTGGTGTATGCGGGGCATCTGTTGCTGGGTGCAGCGGTGGCGGTTGCCACCGACCTGGGTTTGTCAGAGCGGATCATCGGTCTGACCATCGTTGCGGTCAGCACCTCCTTGCCTGAACTGGCGACATCGCTGATCGCAGCGTTGCGCGGTGAACGGGAGATCGCCGTGGGCAACGTGATCGGCAGTAATTTGTTCAACCTTCTGGGCGTGCTCGGAGTGACGGCACTGCTTGCGCCATCGCCGCTGTCCGTATCGCCCAACGCCCTGGACTTCGACCTGCCGGTGATGCTCGGTGTCGCCGTGCTGTGCATGCCGGTGTTCTACTCCGGCTATCGCGTAACCCGCGCCGAAGGCCTGCTGTTTCTGGGCTTGTACCTGGCTTACGGCCTGCACGTGTTGTCGTTCACCACCGGCATGCCACTGGCGGGCAAGCTTGAACAACTGATGCTGTTTTTCATCCTGCCGGCGCTGGTGGCATTTTTGTTGTTCACGTCGCTGCGCGCCTGGCGGCGCCAACACCACAAGAAGGAATTGCCATGACCGAGCATAAAAAACCCGGCGTTGAAGTACGTCGCCAAGTGATGGGCGACGCCTTTGTCGACCGCGCCCTGGGCAACGCCACAGATTTCACCCAGCCATTACAGGATTTCGTCAACGAACACGCCTGGGGCGCCGTGTGGAATCGTGAAGGCTTGCCGCTGAAAACCCGCAGCCTGATCACCCTCGCCGCGCTGACTGCGCTGAAGTGCCCGCAGGAATTGAAAGGTCATGTACGCGGCGCACTGAACAACGGCTGCACCGTGGATGAAATCCGCGAAGCGCTGCTGCATTGCGCGGTGTATGCCGGTGTGCCGGCGGCAATCGATGCGTTTCGGGCGGCGCAGGAAGTGATTGATAGCTACCAGAAGCCGGAGTAATCAGGTCCGCCCCCTTCGCGGGCAAGCCTCGCTCCTACAGGGGATATCGAACCCGTAGGAGCGAGGCTTGCCCGCGAAGAGCCCTGATACACGCCGCAAATCTATCGATCAAATCCACCCACCCCACTGCAACAAAAAGATCCCGATATTGGTGGTGACCGCTGCCATCAGCGTGGTGATCACGATGATCGCCGCCGCCAATTCATGATTGCCGTCCGCCGCGCGGGCCATGACGAAACTGGCCGCTGCAGTCGGGCTGCCGAAGTACAGGAACAGAATCCCCAACTCCGCACCACGGAAGCCCCAGAGCCAGGCGCCGAGTGTCGCCAGGATCGGCAGGCCGAGCATTTTCACCAGGCTCGAGCTGAATGCCATCGAACCACTTTTGCGCATCGCCGCCAGCGACAACGTGCCGCCAATGCAGATCAACGCCAACGGCAAAGTGGTTTGCGCCAGATATTGGCCGGACGTCTCCAGCCATCCCGGCAGACTGATTTTGAAGTACGCAAACGGGGCCGCCGCAAACACGCTGATGATCAACGGATTGACCATGACGCTTTTGCAGATGCTCCACGGATCGGACTTGATCACCGGGCTGTACACCGCCAGCACGATGGTCGACAGCGTGTTGTAGAACAGGATGACCAACGCCGCGAGAATCGCCCCGAGGGAAATCCCATAGTCGCCGTACATGCTCGCTGCCAGCGCCAGGCCGATGACCCCGTTGTTACCGCGAAAGGCGCCCTGGGTATAAATTCCGCGGTCTTCGCGCGGGCATTTGACAATCGCCCAACCCCAGGCGATGGCAAAGCACACCAGGGTCGCGAGGGAGAAATAGATCAGCAGCGCCGGTTGCAGCGCGGCGTGCAGGTCGGCATGCAGGATGCCCAGAAACAGCAACGCCGGCATGCTGACGTTGAACACCAGGGCCGATGCGGTGTGGATGAAGTTGTCGTTGATCCAGTCGATGCGTTTGAGCAACACCCCGAGAAACAGCATGGCGAACACCGGTGCGGTGATGTTCAGGGTTTCGAGGAAAATTG
>NZ_RCNW01000325.1:0-1068 GCF_004307605.1 Pseudomonas sp. Sample_24 | reverse complement strand
AGCTCCCTCGCCACAAGGGTTTGCGGTAAGGGTGCTGCGTCATGCAGGCCGTCTTCACTCACCTCGACACTTCCAGCTCGCAATGAACCCGTGGCGAGGGAGCTTGCTCCCGCTCGGCTGCGCAGCAGTCGCAAACCCAGGCAACCGGTCTGGCCAGGAACATCCCATAGCTCATGTAGGGCCGCTTCGCAGCCCAGCGGGAGCGAGCTCCCGCGCCACAAGGGTTTGCAGGGGTTACTTTCCTTTGGGGATTTCGGACTTTTCCCGCAAACGTTACAGCTACCTGTAGGCCAGCGAGCAACTAACTTCAAAAGGAACCTATCAAAAGGACGCAAGGAATGCTTCCACGACCAAACTCACACTTGTTGCGCCAAGGACGTTTTTCCGAATCAGGCCGGGCCTACCTCATCACTGCGGTTGTACATCAGAGAAGGTCCATATTCAGCGATTGGCATCTGGGGCGTTTGCTAGTAGCGGAACTCAGACACGCCCACGATCAGGGAAGAGTGAACTCGATTGCCTGGGTGATCATGCCTGACCACTTCCATTGGCTCGTCCAAATCGAACGATGCACCCTGGCGCAACTCATGCAGGCCATCAAGTCCCGTAGCACGTTGACGATCAACCGGGCACTGAATCGAACAGGCGCATTCTGGCAAACCGGCTATCACGACCGGGCAATACGCGACGGCGAGGATTTACGCTCTTTCGCCCGCTACACCGTTGCTAATCCCTTGCGTGCAGGGTTGGTTGAAAAAATCGGTGATTACCCTCTGTGGGATGCCTGCTGGCTCTGAATCCAACGTTGCTCACTTTGTGGCGAGGGAGCTCGCTCCCGCTGGGCTGCGAAGCAGCCCCAAACCATAGGCAGGGTCGGGTCAGGTACATTCCGATTGCAGGGTTTTGGGGGCGCTTCGCAGCCCAGCGGGAGCAAGCTCCCTCGCCACAGGGCAAGCAGCTAACCGATATCTGGAGGTTCACAATTTTTTCACCATCGCCAACCACCGTCTAAGCTTCAGACAAGTCCGATCAATCTGCGTGAATGGATCAGTCGACTATGGGCGCTTT
>NZ_RCNW01000297.1:0-6892 GCF_004307605.1 Pseudomonas sp. Sample_24 | reverse complement strand
CACCGGCCTTGAATCGATCAGCTCTCAGCACTGATCAGTTGTATAGAAGGGTTTGTGTCCCCTTCGTCTAGTGGCCTAGGACACCGCCCTTTCACGGCGGTAACAGGGGTTCGAGTCCCCTAGGGGACGCCACGATTACCCGCTCTGCGGGATTTTATAAGGGTCATTCAATTATTGAATGGCCCTTTTGTTTGTCTGGCGTTTGGCCAAATCTCCCCAATTCTTTCAAACTGTTCTTCAGACCAGCGGTCACATCCACCACTTGCAGAATATTATTATGAGAATAATATTCTAATCGTAATATTCGGAGGCAACGATGAACGATAAAAAAGCTCAAACCCGCGAACGCATTCTCAAGGCCGCCAGTGCAGCGCTGATTCAGCGTGGCCCGGCCGAACCGAGCGTGGGTGAAGTGATGGGGGCGGCCGGTCTGACGGTTGGCGGCTTCTATGCGCACTTCGAAAGCAAGGACGCAATGATGCTGGAGGCGTTCAAGCAGTTGCTCGGTCATCGCCGAGGCCTGATTGCCGATATGGATGCCGAATTGACCGGTGAAGAACGTCGCGCGTTGGTGGCGGCGTTTTATCTGTCGCGCAAACACCGGGACTCGTCGGAATCGGCGTGCCCGATCCCGGCGTCCGTCGGTGAGCTGGGGCGACTGCCGGAAGCATTTCGAATCGCCCTGAATGAACACGTGGAAATGATGGTCGCGCAGTTGGCGGCCAGCCCGGAAGACACCGACAAGGCCCTGGCTGATATGGCGTTGATGGTGGGAGGTCTGGCTCTGGCGCGGGCGCTGGGGCCGGGAGAGTTGTCCGATCGTTTACTTCGCGCCGCCAAATCAGCGGTGCTGTGACCTGAAGGCTGCGGCCTGGGGAGAATGCGATGAGCACGTTGAAGTGGGTTCGTGGCGTGAATGGCACCTTGGGTTGGTTTGCACCGAAACTGGTGGCAAGCAAGATGCGACTGGCGTTCATGACGCCAAGGGATTTGCCGCCCCGTGATTGGGAGCTTCCGCTGCTGGCGAGGTCCGAGCGGATTACCTTGCGGTTTGGCCTGTCGGCGTTGCGTTGGGGGCAAGGCCCAGCGGTATTGCTGATGCACGGCTGGGAAGGGCGGCCGACACAGTTCGCCAGTTTGATTACTGCGCTGGTCGACGCCGGTTACTCGGTGGTCGCCCTGGATGGTCCGGCCCACGGTCGCTCACCCGGCAGTGAAGCGAACGTCGTGTTGTTCGCCCGCGCCATGCTGGAAGCGGCCGCCGAGCTGCCGCCGTTGCAGGCCGTCATCGGGCATTCAATGGGCGGCGCCAGTGCCATGCTTGCGGTGCAACTGGGCTTGCGCACCGAAACGCTGGTCACCATTGGCGCTCCGGCTCGCATTCTTGGCGTGTTGCGCGGATTTGCCCGGTATGTGGGCCTGCCGCCCAAAGCCCGTTCGGCGTTTATTCGCCAAGTCGAGAAAGATGTCGGGATGCGCGCTGCGATGCTGGATGTCGCCCACTATCAACTCGACATGCCTGGCCTGATCGTTCACGCCGAAGACGACGACTTTGTCTCGGTCAGGGAGTCGCAGCTGATCCACGAAGCCTGGTTCGACAGTCGCTTGCTGCGCTTGCCGGAGGGCGGTCATCAGCGAGTGCTGGCCGACCCTCGGGTGATTGATGGCGTGTTATCACTGCTGGCCGGTCGCAGCCTGCAATCGCGCCAATCGGCCTGAGCTTCCGTTACACTGCCCCGGTCGAAATAATCTGACCGGGAGTGGGGCATGGGCTGGGATCGGGCAACGCCGTTCATCATTGATTTGCAAGTGGGCGCCGAGGACATTGACGGTTTGGGCCACGCCAATAATGCGGTGTACGTGACCTGGCTCGAACGCTGTGCCTGGCGCCATTCCCAGCGCCTTGGCCTGGATCTGGTCGAATACCGTCGCCTGGACCGGGCCATGGCAGTGGTACGGCACGAAATTGATTACCTGGCTGCCGCCTATGAAGGTGATGAGTTGCAATTGGCGACCTGGATCGTCGATTGGGATCAGCGCCTCAAAATGACCCGGCATTTCCAGCTCAAGCGTCCAAGTGACAATTCGACCTTGTTGCGGGCGCAAACCACCTTCGTCTGCATTGAGCTGTCCAGCGGCAAGCCCAAGCGCATGCCGGCCGAGTTCATCGAAGGCTATGGCCCGGCCTTACAGGTCCTGATTTGACAAGACTGTGTGGCAAGTCTTTCGCTCGATAATCCAGTAAACTGCCGCACGTTTTTTCGTTGAGTGTGTTTTTTCATGCAAATTGCTTTGGCGCCCATGGAGGGGTTGGTCGACGACATCCTGCGCGACGTGCTGACCCGAGTGGGTGGCATCGATTGGTGTGTGACCGAGTTCATTCGGGTCAACGATCAGTTGCTCACGCCGGCCTATTTCCACAAATTCGGCCCAGAGCTGCTCAACGGCGCCCGCACGGCCTCCGGTGTACCGCTGCGTGTGCAACTGCTCGGTTCCGATCCTGTATGCCTGGCGGAAAACGCCGCGCTGGCCTGTGAGCTGGGTTCCGAGGTGATCGACCTGAACTTTGGTTGCCCGGCCAAGACCGTGAACAAATCCCGTGGCGGTGCTGTGCTGCTCAAAGAGCCCGAGCTGCTTAACCGGATCGTCGAGCATGTCCGTCGCGCCGTTCCAGCGCACATTCCTGTTACCGCGAAAATGCGCCTGGGTTTCGACAGCCCGGACGGCTCGCTGGTTTGCGCCACGGCGCTGGCCGAAGGCGGGGCGGAACACATCGTGGTGCATGCCCGGACCAAAGTGGATGGCTACAAGCCGCCAGCGCACTGGGAGTGGATTCCGCGGGTGCAGGACGTGGTCAAGGTGCCGGTGTTCGCCAACGGTGATATCTGGAGCGTCGACGACTGGCGCCGTTGCCGCGAAATCAGCGGTGTGGAAGACATCATGCTCGGCCGCGGCCTGGTTTCGCGTCCCGATCTGGCCAAGCAAATCGCCGCCGCACGAGCGGGTGAAGAGGTCGTGGAAATGACCTGGACCGAGCTGTTGCCGTTGATCCAGGATTTCTGGTTGCAAGCCAAGGCGCAGATGACGGCTCGGCAATCCCCGGGCCGCTTGAAGCAATGGCTGGCGATGCTGACGCGCAATTATCCCGAGGCTGTCGAGCTGTTCACGGTGCTGCGGCGTGAGACCGAGCTGGATAACGTATCGCGTTTGCTGGGTCTGCCGGTGGCCGAAGCGGCCTGAAGCTCTTTATTAAAAAAAGCAGAAAATGCGCTCTTGAAAAGCAATCAGTGGTCCCTATGTATGGGTTACGCGATGCCGAATTCGGGTCGCGGAGACACAAAACCTTGCTGATTGTTTTCAGGAGATTTGAATCATGACTACTGCATTTTCCCTGGCGCCTCTGTTCCGTTCCTCGGTTGGCTTCGACCGTTTCAACGACCTGTTTGAAACCGCCCTGCGTAACGAGCCAGGCAGCAGCTATCCACCCTACAATGTGGAAAAACACGGCGACGACCAATACCGCATCGTCGTGGCCGCGGCGGGTTTCCAGGAAGAAGACCTGGAGTTGCAAGTCGAGAAGGGTGTGCTGACCATCAGTGGCGGCAAACGTGACGGCAACGAAGGCGTGACCTTCCTGCACCAAGGCATCGCCCAGCGGGCCTTCAAATTGTCGTTCCGTCTGGCGGACCACATCGAGATCAAATCCGCTGGCCTGAGCAACGGTCTGTTGAGCATCGACTTGCTGCGGGTAGTGCCAGAAGAGGCGAAAGCCAAGCGTATCCCGATCAACGGGACGCAAAAACCGGCTCTGCAACACTAATCCAGAGCAACAGGAAAGGGCGCCAACGGCGCCCTTTTTACTGCCTGCAATTTAACGTTGGCCCTTGACTGCCGCTGCTTCGATTCCACGGGGATGGCGCGACGAAAACAGCAAGCCGCCAGCGATCTGCCAGATCAGCGCAAACGCGCCGACCAGAAACACGACATCGCCGAACGTACGCACCCACCGCAGGGTTTGCAGCAGGTCTTGCTGCATGAACGCTTCGCTTCGGGCGTACCACAGCCCTTGGCTGGCGCTGGCGTAAAACTGCAGGATGCCAATCGGCAACAGGCTGGTAACGATCATCAGCATCAGCCCGCCGTTGAGCCACCAGAAACCGGTGTTCATCAGTCGGTCATTGAACTGCAGGTTAGGTCGCAGATAGCGCAGGATCAGCAGGCTGAAGCCCAGTGCCAACGAGCCATAAACCCCGAACAACGCCGCATGGGCATGCAGCGGCGTGGTGTTCAGGCCCTGAATGTAATACAGCGCAATCGGCGGGTTGATCAGGAAGCCGAACACCCCGGCACCGAGCATGTTCCAGAACGCGGTGGCGATGAAGAACTGCAACGGCCAGCGCAGCCGGGCCATCCACGGCGCGCGTTCCTTCAGGCGCCAGTTTTCCCAGGCTTCATGTCCGAGCAGAATCAGCGGTACCACTTCCAGGGCGCTGAAGGTTGCGCCGACCGCCATCACCGGCGTAGTGGTCCCGGCGAAGTAGATGTGGTGGAAAGTCCCGGGTACACCGCCGAGCATGAACAGCGAGGCCGAGCCGAGAGTGGCGCTGGTGGCCAGGCGTTTCGAGACCAGTCCCATGCTGGTGAAAATGAAGGCCAGGGCGGTGGTGGCGAACACTTCGAAGAAGCCTTCGACCCACAGGTGCACGACCCACCAGCGCCAGTACTCCATGACCGACAGATGGGTGCGCTCACCATAGAACAGGCCAGCGCCATAGAACAGACCGATCGCCACCACCGACGCGGCCAGCAGAGCCAACAGGTTTTTATCGCCCGGCTGACGCAAGGCGGGCACCATTGCGCGCAACATCAGCACCAGCCAGAACACGATCCCGGCGAACTTGGCGATTTGCCACAGACGGCCCAGATCAACGTATTCGTAACCCTGGTGCCCCAGCCAGAAGCTCCATTGCGCCGGCATCAATTGGGCGATGGCGAGGAAGTTGCCGGCATAGGAACCCACGACCACCATTACCAGCGCCCAAAACAGCACATCCACTCCGAGCTTCTGCCATTTGGGGTCTTTGCCGCCATTGATGAACGGCGCCAGAAACAGCCCCGCCGCGAGGAAACCAGTGGCGATCCAGAACATAGCACTTTGCAAATGCCAGGTTCGGGTCAGTGAGTACGGAAACCATTTCGACAGCGGCAGTCCGTAGAAATCCTGGCCTTCGACTGTGTAGTGCGCGGTCGCGCCACCCATCAGCACCTGAAAACCGAACAGCGCTCCGACCAGCAACAGGTATTTGCCCAGGGCTTTTTGCGAAGGCGTGAGTCTGATCAGGCTCAGCGGGTCCTGGGCCGGGACCTTGGGTTGGCCTTCGTCGTGGTTGCGCAAAAACGCCCAGCCCCAGACCAGAAAACCGATACCCGCCAGCAGTACGACGATGCTGACGATGGACCAGACCATGTTTTCGGCGGTCGGGTGGTTGTCGATCAGCGGCTCGTGGGGCCAGTTGTTGGTGAATGTCGCGCTTTGGCCTTCGCGCTCGGTGGCGGCAGCCCAGGCCGTCCAGAAGAAAAAGCGCGTGAGCTGCTGGCGCCGGGCGCTATCGGGCAGGGTGTTTTCTTTCATGGCAAAGCTTTCGCGGCTGTGATGCAGCGCCGGGTCATTGCCGAAAAGGGCATGGTAATACTCGGCGGTTTGCGCGATGGCCTCGACGCGGCGATCGCTGAGCACCAGTGTGCCGTCGACAAGTCGATTGCCGCGGTATTCGCGTTTGAGTTGATGACGCAGCAGGGCCTGCTGATCATCATCGATTTGCTGGTAAGGCTTGCCATAATTCTGCTGCGCCGCCAGGTCGAGCCAGGTGAGCAGTTCGCGGTGCAGCCAGTCGGCGGTCCAGTCCGGCGCCTGATAGGCACCATGGCCCCAGATCGAGCCCAGCTGCATGCCACCGATGCCCTGCCAGGCCGTCTGGCCGTCGAGGATGTCGCTGGCACGAAACAGGGTTTTGCCCTCGACGCTTTGTACAGTTTCCGGGATCGGTGGCGCCTGCCGGTAAATCTCGTGGCCGAACCAGCCGAGCAGGCAGAAGGTCACGCCGAGGACGCCAATCAGCGACCACCATAATTTGCGGTATTCACCCATGGAGCACCTTTATGTCAAAAAAAAGCGCCCGCATAACGAGTATGCGGGCGCAGAAAACCCGGCCGTGTGATCGGGAAGAGACGCCGGGGTGTTGCTTCGGGAAAATGATCGGTTGTCGCGATCATTTGACTAGCGGTGCAGGACGTTTGTCCGCGGACCGAATGCGTGGGATCAATGTACGGCGCACACCGGTGCGGCGTCTCTCCTACACAGGTTCAGTGGGGTGATGTATTGGTTTTAACCATTCATACAGAGGTATGAAAGCGTGCAGAGCACTGTAGGAGCATGGCTTGCCCGCGATGACACCCATGAAATCGCCATCGCGGGCAAGCCATGCTCCTACGAGAAAGAGGTGTTACCTGAGCAGTTTTTGAAACTCTTCAACCGGCAACGGCTGGCTATGCAAATACCCCTGATAAAAGTGGCAGCCCAATCCCTGCAGAAACGCCAATTGCTCAGCGGTTTCCACGCCTTCGGCGATCACCTTCAATTCCAGGCTGCGGGCCATGGCGACGATGGCGCGGATGATCTCGGCGTCGTTGGGGTCGGTGGTGGCGTCGCGGATGAACGACTGGTCGATTTTCAGGGTGTCGACCGGCAGGCGCTTGAGATAGGTCAGAGATGAATAGCCGGTGCCGAAGTCGTCCATGGCGAAACTGACGCCGAGTTTTTTCAGGCGACGCATTTTGCTGATGGTGTCTTCCAGGTTCTGGATGACGATGCCTTCGGTGATTTCCAGTTTCA
>NZ_RCNW01000213.1:0-1083 GCF_004307605.1 Pseudomonas sp. Sample_24 | reverse complement strand
ACAGTTTGTCCAGATCGTCCAGGCCCAGTTGGGTCCAGGTCGGTCGGCCATGGTTACATTGACCGCTGCGTTCGGTGTTTTCCATGTCACGCAGCAGACCGTTCATTTCCGGCAGGGCCAGACGCCGATTCGCACGAACCGCGCCATGACAAGCCATGGTCCCCAGCAGTTCGTTGATGTGCGCCTGAATGCGATCGCTGGTGCCGTACTCCATCAGGTCAGCCAATACATCAGCGACCAAGCGGTTCGCTTCCGCCTGCTTGAGCAATGCCGGAATCTGCCGAATGGCCAGGGTTTCCGGGCCAAGACGCTGCAATTCAAAGCCCAGACGCTGGAACCAGGCGACATGTTCTTCAGCACAATCGGCTTCACGCTGGCTGACTGCCAGCGATTCCGGCACCAGCAGCGGTTGGCCGCTCAGGCCTTCGCTGGCCATCGCAACCTTCAAGCGCTCGTACATGATCCGCTCGTGAGCGGCATGCATGTCCACCAAAACCAGGCCCTGGGCATTTTCCGAAAGAATGTAGATGCCTTTAAGCTGCGCCAGCGCGTAACCCAACGGCGGAATATCATCCTGCCCCGCGGGCAGCGCGACGGCATTGGCCTCGGGCAGCGGAGCGAAAAACTCGCGATAGGCCGCTTGCGCTTCAGCCACGGGTACACCGGACTGCGGACGTGGCGTGTATTGATACTGGTAACCGGCGCCAGCGCCTGAACCGGCAGGCGTATTGAACGAAGGCTGAGCCTGCGGTTGCTCAAGCAGTGCATTGGCGGCCAGGCGCATTTCGCCCTGGGGACCGAATTCTCCGGCATCCAGACCGGTCGGCCGGACGATGGCCGTCGCCACCGGCGCCGCCAGATGGTCGTCCGGCCGCACATCGCCCAAGGCGCGGTGCAAAGTACCGTAGAGGAAATCGTGGACCATGCGCCCTTCGCGGAAACGCACTTCGTGTTTGGTCGGGTGCACGTTGACGTCGACACCTGTCGGGTCAACCTCGAAAAACAGCACGAATGTCGGATGCCGGCCGTTGAACAGCACGTCGCGATAAGCCTGGCGCACCGCGTGAGCCACCAGTTTGTCGC
>NZ_RCNW01000052.1:0-1086 GCF_004307605.1 Pseudomonas sp. Sample_24 | reverse complement strand
GCGCAACACGTCCTCAAAGACGCTGTTCCAATGACACCTATCGCTCACTCGACGGTGTTCCAACCCATGCGCGCCAATGTGCAGGACTTCAAGATCAGCCCGTTTGGCTTGAATTCCTTCTACGGCGTCAGCGTCAGCAAATAAGATCGGGTAACGGCGACGTCCTGGACGTCGCCGTTACTTTATCAACCGAGAAAGCAGGAATTCGCCTACATCCAAGTCGACTGCTGCTTACAGCAGAACGTCAGGCCACGTAGTCATTTCCTACGAGACTTTCGGACTCTTCGCATTTACTGCCGGAGCCACGGTTCATACCGTCGGTATCCGACCAGCTCATGCGTGGGTCATCGGTTTGTTTGCTGCACGTCATGGCTTGAAACCAGTGAAGCCTCGTCGTCTACGCACGGATTGCAGGCTCATTGTCACAACACTGAACAAGAGAGAGCGTCATGCGCCATACCTTGGTTTTATCTGCACTGCTGGGCACCGGTCTGCTGGCCGCTACCTCCATGGGCCACGCGGCCAGTAACAGCCTGGTGTTCTGCTCCGAAGGCAGCCCCGCCGGGTTCGATACGGCGCAATACACGACAGCGACTGACAATGATGCCGCCGAGCCGCTGTACAACCGGCTGGCAGAGTTTGAAAAAGGCTCGACCAATGTCGTACCGGGCCTGGCCACAAACTGGGATATTTCCGAGGACGGCCTCAAGTACACCTTTCACCTGCGCCCAGGGGTGAAGTTTCACACCACCAAATATTTCACCCCAACCCGTGAATTCAATGCCGACGACGTGCTGTTCACCTTCAACCGCATGCTCGATCCACAACAACCTTTCCGCAAGGCCTACCCGACAGAGTTTCCGTACTTCAACGGGATGAGCCTGAACAAGAACATCGCCAAGGTTGAAAAGACCGGGCCGCTGACCGTGGTCATGACGCTCAACAGCGTCGACGCCGCGTTCATTCAGAACATCGCCATGAGCTTCGCCGCCATTCTCTCTGCCGAATACGCCGACCAGCTGCTGGCCGAGGGCAAGCCGAGCGACATCAACCAGAAGCCGATCGGCACCGGGCCGTTCGTGTTCA
>NZ_RCNW01000273.1:0-47372 GCF_004307605.1 Pseudomonas sp. Sample_24 | reverse complement strand
CTGAAGAGCCGATGCTGCCGGGCAAGAAGTACGACATCAAACGCGCCACCAGTTATGTGCCGGGTTCCATCGCCAGTATCGTCAACAAGGTCGACGTCAACACCCTGGAAGAAGGTCCGGCCAGCGCGTTGCAACTGAACGAGATCGGCAAGGTCAAGATCGCGCTCGATGCGCCGATTGCCCTCGACGGTTACGACAGCAACCGCACCACCGGCGCGTTCATCATCATCGACCGCCTGACCAATGGCACCGTCGGCGCCGGCATGATCGTCGCCCAGCCTTTGGCCCATGGCACCAGCACCCACCACGGCAAGCTGGCTCACGTCGCCACAGAAGAGCGTGCCCAGCGCTTCGGTCAGCAACCGGCCACCGTGCTGTTCAGCGGTTTGTCGGGTGCAGGCAAGAGCACTCTGGCGTATGCGGTTGAACGCAAGCTGTTCGATTTGGGTCGTGCGGTGTTCGTACTCGATGGCCAGAACCTGCGTCACGACCTCAACAAAGGTCTGCCCCAGGATCGCGCCGGGCGTACCGAGAACTGGCGTCGTGCCGCACACGTGGCGCGTCAGTTCAACGAAGCCGGTCTGCTGACGCTGGCGGCGTTCGTTGCGCCGAGTGCCGAAGGTCGTGAACAGGCTCGGGAGTTGATCGGCAAGGAACGTCTGTTGACGGTCTACGTCCAGGCCTCGCCGACTGTCTGCGCCGAGCGTGACCCACAGGGCCTGTACGCGGCGGCCGGGGATAACATCCCGGGTGAGTCCTTCCCGTACGACGTGCCGCTGGATGCCGACCTGGTGATCGACACCCAGTCCGTATCGCTGGAAGAAGGCGTCAAGCAAGTGCTGGATCTGCTGCGCAAGCGTGGCGCGATCTAAGGCTTAGCCGTTAATAAAAAACCCGCCGATGAGTGATCATCCGGCGGGTTTTTTATTTGGCGGTGATCGTTCCCACGCTCGGCGTGGGAATGCAGCCCGGGACGCTCTGCGTCCCCTCCAGAGCCGAACGCGGAGCGTCCGTTGAGGCATTCCCACGCGGAGCGTGGGAACGATCAGGCAACGATCAGTCACAGGGGATCAGCGTTTGGCTGGATACTCGCGGTGCATCTGTTCCAGCAGCGCATCCTTGTCCTGCCACATCTGATTGATCCAGCCCTGGAACTGCAGCCGATACTCACCATCCTGGTCGTAGTTCTTGCCTATGAACTGCGGTGGAATCTTCAGCTCTTCAAAGTGCACCACCACGTCCGCGACGTTGCCGCACAGCAAATCCCAGAAACCCGGGCGGCCGGCGGGGTAGTGGATGGTCACGTTGACGATGGACTCCAGTTGCTCGCCCATCGCATCCAGCACAAAGGCAATGCCGCCGGCCTTGGGTTTGAGCAGGTATTTGAACGGTGATTTCTGCTGGGCATGCTTGCCCTCGGTGAACCGCGTGCCCTCGACGAAATTGAAAATCCCCACCGGGTTATTGCGAAACTTCGCGCAGGTCTTGCGGGTGGTTTCCAGGTCTTTGCCTTTCTTCTCCGGATGCTTCTCCAGATAGGCCTTGGAGTAGCGTTTCATGAACGGAAAGCCCAGAGCCCACCACGCCAGGCCAATCACCGGCACCCAGATCAGTTCCTGTTTGAGGAAGAACTTCAACGGCTGGATGCGTCGATTGAGCACGTACTGCAACACCAGAATGTCGACCCAGCTCTGGTGGTTGCTGGTGATCAGGTACGAGTGCTTGTAGTCGAGCCCTTGCAAGCCGCTGATGTGCCAGCGCGTGCGACGGACCAGGTTCATCCAGCCTTTGTTGAGGCTGATCCAGGCCTCGTGGGTGTGGCTCATCAGCCAGCCCGCAAGACGTTGAGTGACAGCAAATGGCAGAGCCTTGACCAGCGCCACGCAGAACAGGAACGAGCAGAGCAGAATCGTGTTCAACGCCAACAGCAGTGAAGCGATCACACCGCGAACCGGTGCAGGTAGGAAATCCAGCATTTAAACATCCATAGGTCGGTTGGCTGCCTGAATCGCGGTCAATGCGATGGTGTAGACGATGTCGTCGACTTGCGCGCCTCGCGGCAGGTCGTTCACCGGTTTGCGCAGACCCTGGAGCATCGGTCCAAGGCTCACGCAGTCGGCGCTGCGCTGCACGGCTTTGTGGGTGGTGTTGCCGGTGTTGAGGTCAGGGAACACAAACACGGTAGCGCGACCGGCCACCTGGCTGTTCGGCGCCAGTTGCCGGGCCACGGTTTCGTTGGCGGCGGCGTCGTATTGCAACGGGCCGTCGATCAGCAGCGAGTTTTGCTGTTCATGGGCCAGCAGGGTGGCTTCGCGAACCTTCTCGACTTCTTCACCGCTGGCCGATTCACCGCTGGAGTAGCTGATCATCGCCACGCGCGGCGTGATGCCAAACGCCGCGGCCGAATCGGCACTTTGCAGCGCAATCTCGGCCAGCTCGCTGGCGCTCGGGTGCGGGTTCATCACGCAGTCGCCATAGACCAGCACTTGCTCCGGAAACAGCATGAAGAATACCGACGACACCAGGGTGCAGCCCGGCGCCGTCTTGATCAGTTGCAGGGCCGGGCGGATGGTGTTGGCGGTGGAGTGAATGACCCCCGACACCAGGCCATCGACTTCATCCAGCGCCAGCATCATGGTGCCAATCACCACCGTGTCTTCCAACTGCTGTTCGGCCATCGGCGCGTTGAGGCTTTTGCTCTTGCGCAGCGAAACCATCGGCTCGACGTAGCGTTCGCGGATCAGGTCCGGATCGAGAATTTCCAGCCCGGGCGGCAACTCGATCCCTTGGGCACGGGCCACGGCCTGCACGTCTTCGGGCTTTGCCAGCAACACGCAACGGGCGATACCTCGGGCCTGGCAGATCGCGGCAGCTTGCACGGTCAACGGCTCGCTGCCTTCAGGCAACACGATGCGTTTGTTGGCGTTCTGCGCTCGCTGGATCAGTTGATAGCGGAACACGGCTGGCGACAGGCGCATTTCCCGCGGCGTGCCGCAGCGCTGATGCAGCCAGTTGGCATCCAGATGGCTGGCGACAAAATCGGTGATGATTTCGGCCCGTTCGCGGTCGTCGATCGGGATTTCCTTGTTCAGTCCGTTCAACTGGTTGGCGGTGTCGTAGGAGCCGGTGCTCACCGACAATACCGGCAGGCCCGCCTGCAATGCACCCCGGCACAAATCCATGATGCGTGGGTCCGGCAGGGTGTCGCTGGTCAGCAGCAGGCCGGCCAACGGCACACCGTTCATGGCCGCAAGGCTGACAGCGAGGATGATGTCGTCGCGATCGCCCGGGGTTACCACCAGCACGCCGGGCTTGAGCAGTTCTACGGTGTTGCGCATGGTGCGGGCGCAGATGATGATGTTGGTCATGCGCCGGGTTTCGTAGTCACCGGCGTTGAGCACCTGGGCGCCCATCAAATCGGCCACGTCACGGGTGCGCGGCGCGTTCAGTTCCGGTTGAAACGGGATGCAGCCCAACAGGCGGAAATCCCCGCTGCGCAGCAGCGGTGAATGCTCCTTGAGGCGCGCGGCGAAGGCCTCCATGCTCTC
The DNA here is from genome assembly GCF_004307605.1 of Pseudomonas sp. Sample_24. Taxonomy (NCBI): domain Bacteria; kingdom Pseudomonadati; phylum Pseudomonadota; class Gammaproteobacteria; order Pseudomonadales; family Pseudomonadaceae; genus Pseudomonas; species Pseudomonas sp. Sample_24. The sequence continues at coordinate 43,824 of NZ_RCNW01000273.1, read as the reverse complement.
GTCGGTTTTAACCTTGTTGAGGATCACGCCAAGGACTTTCGGGTCTTTCGGGCCGCCGAACAATTGCGCCTGCAATTCCACGCGGCCGGAGAGTTCGGTCAGCACCTCGTTTTCCGGCGCCGACACCAGGATCACCTCGGCATCGAGGCTCTTGGCCAGGTGCAGGTTGACCCGCGCGGCGTAACTGGCGCTGCGGGTCGGGACCATGCCTTCGACAATCAGCACGTCTTTGCCGATGGCAGCCTGCTGATACAGGGTGATGATTTCTTCGAGCAGCTCATCGAGCTGGCCGTCGCCGAGCATGCGTTCGACGTGGGCCAGGCCCAAGGGTTGCGGCGGCTTCAAACCGTGGGTGCGGGCCACCAGTTCGGTGGAGCGCTCGGGTCCCGTGTCACCCGGATGCGGCTGGGCGATCGGTTTGAAAAAGCCAACCTTGAGGCCAGCGCGCTCAAGGGTACGCACCAGCCCGAGGCTGATGGAGGTCAGACCCACACCAAAATCGGTGGGCGCGATAAAAAAAGTTTGCATGCGGATTCTCTGAAGGAGCATGGCAAAGGTGAGGGCCTATGACTGGCCGTCTACCGAAATTCAGTCACCAAGGTTATCGCTAACCGAGCCCTGTGCGCACCAACCGCAAGCAAAGGGCTGGCCTATTTTTTCCAGGCGTTGCACCGGGTCCATGACCCAGGCCCGTGATTGCCATGGCGGCTGGTGGCGCAGGTGTTGGGTATGGCCGCAGGAAAGCTCGACCACCCAGTGACCGTCCTCATCCTGATGAAACCCAGTAATCGTCGAATCCCGTCTGTCCGGGTTGTGTTCGCTTTCGGGCGATTGCTTCGCTAAACTGGGTCTTTCTATATTCTTATGCAAAAGGTCTCGCCCCATGCTGATCGCCGCCAATAAGGCTGTCTCCATCGACTATACCCTGACCAACGACGCTGGTGAGGTCATCGACAGCTCCGCCGGCGGCGCGCCGCTGGTCTACCTGCAAGGCGCAGGCAACATCATCCCTGGCCTGGAAAAAGCCCTGGAAGGCAAAGCTGTCGGCGACGAGCTGACCGTAGCCGTTGAACCGGAAGACGCTTACGGCGAATATGCCGCCGAACTGGTCAGCACCCTGAGCCGCAGCATGTTCGAAGGCGTTGATGAACTGGAAGTCGGCATGCAGTTCCACGCTTCTGCTCCGGATGGCCAGATGCAGATCGTTACCATCCGCGATCTGGACGGCGACGATGTAACCGTCGACGGCAACCACCCACTGGCCGGCCAGCGCCTGAATTTCCAGGTCAAGATCGTTGCCATCCGTGACGCCAGCCAGGAAGAAATCGCTCATGGCCACGTCCATGGCGAAGGTGGCCATCACCACTGATTTGTGCGCTAAGCTCAGATGACTGGAGAGGCGCCCCGAGGGCGCCTTTTTAGTCTGCGGCTGTCCCGTGTGACGCCGCCAAGCGGCTGTTTCGAGAAGAACACTGGAATCTGGAGTACGTCATGAGTGCTTTTCACGACCTTAATTTGACAGCCCTGGATGGTCAGGCGCTACCTCTGGCACCGTTCAAGGGGCAAGTCGTGCTGGTGGTCAACGTTGCCTCCAAATGTGGCCTGACCCCACAGTACGCCGCGCTGGAAAACCTCTACCAGCAATACAAGGGCAAAGGTTTCAGCGTGCTGGGTTTGCCATGCAACCAGTTTGCCGGGCAGGAGCCTGGCAGCGAGCAAGAGATTCAGGAGTTTTGCAGCCTCAACTATGGCGTGACCTTTCCGTTGTCCAGCAAGCTGGAAGTCAACGGTCACGAGCGTCATCAGCTGTACAAGCTGCTGGCGGGCGAGGGTGCCGAGTTCCCGGGTGACATCACCTGGAACTTCGAAAAATTCCTGCTGGGCAAGGATGGTCGGGTACTGGCGCGGTTCTCGCCACGTACTGCACCGGATGATCCCTCTGTCATTCAGGCGATTGAAAAAGCCCTGAGCTGATATCTCCCCTGTAGGAGCGAGGCTTGCCCGCGAAGGCGTCAGATCAGTCAGTAATGATGTCGACTGACCGACAGCCTTCGCGGGCAAGGCTCGCATCCTTCGATGCTTTCCGCCTTTTATTCCTTGATCACCAAAATCAATAGTGCTGTTCAAGGCGCTCCAGTCTCCATATTATCGCCGTCATAAAGTCATCCTCCGTGGAGCGTCCCATGCCTGTAAAAGCCTTGTTCAAACCGTTCCACCTCGGCAGCCTCGAACTGCCGACCCGAGTCGTCATGGCGCCGATGACCCGTTCGTTTTCGCCGGGTGGCGTGCCTAACTCCAAAGTGATCGAGTACTACCGTCGTCGTGCCGCCGCGGGTGTCGGCCTGATCATCACCGAAGGCACTACCGTTGGTCACAAGGCTTCCAACGGCTACCCGAACGTTCCGCATTTCTACGGTGAGGCCGCGTTGGCGGGCTGGAAAAAGGTCGTCGATGCCGTGCACGCCGAAGGTGGCAAGATCGTTCCGCAGTTGTGGCATGTCGGCAGCGTGCGTCGTATCGGTACCGAGCCGGACGCCAGCGTGCCGGGCTATGGTCCTTCGGAAAAAATCAAGGACGGGCAGGTCGTGGTTCACGGCATGACCAGGCAGGATATTCAGGACGTGATTGCCGCGTTCGCCCAGGCTGCCAAGGATGCCCAGAGCATCGGCATGGACGGCGTGGAAATCCACGGCGCTCACGGCTATCTGGTCGACCAGTTCTTCTGGGAGGGCAGCAACCAGCGCACCGACGAATATGGCGGCAGCCTGGCCAATCGTTCGCGCTTCGCCATCGAGCTGATTCAGGCCGTGCGTGCTGCGGTCGGTGAAGGTTTCCCGATCATCTTCCGTTTCTCTCAGTGGAAGCAGCAGGATTACACCGCGCGTCTGGTGCAGACGTCGCAAGCCTTGGGTGAATTTCTCAAGCCGTTGTCTGACGCTGGCGTGGATATTTTCCACTGCTCGACCCGCCGTTTCTGGGAGCCGGAGTTCGATGGCTCTGAACTGAACCTGGCAGGCTGGACCCGCAAACTCACCGGCAAGCCGACCATCACCGTGGGCAGCGTCGGTCTGGATGGCGAGTTCCTGCAGTTCATGGTCAACACCGACAAGGTGGCGCAACCGGCCAGTCTGGAAAAACTGCTGGAGCGTTTGAACAACGACGAGTTCGACCTGGTGGCGGTCGGCCGTGCGCTGCTGGTAGACCCGGACTGGGCGCAGAAGGTGTGCGACGGTCGTGAAGAAGACATTCTGCCGTTCAGCCGTGATGCGTTGATGACGCTGGTTTAAGCGTCGGATGCCTTCGCGGGCAAGCCTCGCTCCTACAGAAGAACGCGATCACTGTAGGAGCGAGGCTTGCCCGCGAAGCTGTCAAGGCAACATCGCCGCCCCCGGCAGCACCTGCCCCTGTACACAGGCCCCACGCAACTGCCCTTCAAACTGTTCAATGATCGCTGCCCACCCCTGGCGACTGGCATGCTGGCGCGCATTGAGCCGCACACAACGCAAGGTTTCCCGCTCTTCGAGCATCCAGGCTGCCGCATCGCAAAATGCTTCTTCATCACCAGGCATCGCGAGCACACCGTTGTAACCATGGCGAATATGTTGCGCGGCCGCCGCCTGATCGTAAGCCACCACGCCGAGCCCCGAGGCCAATGCCTCAAGCACCACGTTGCCGAAGGTTTCCGTCAGGCTCGGGAATAGAAACACATCCCCTGACGCATAATGAGCAGACAACGCTTCGCCGCGTTGAGAGCCGCAAAAGATCGCCTCGGGCAAATCCTTTTCAAGGTCCGCACGTTGCGGCCCGTCGCCGATCACAATCATTTTCAGGCGACGCTGTGGATAAGTGCTTTTCAGGCTGTCGAAACAGCGCTTGAGCAAGCCCAGGTTTTTCTCCGGCGCCAAGCGTCCTACGTGGATGACAGCAATGTCGTTCTCACCCAGCCCCCATTGCTCGCGTAGAGCGCCCAGGCGTTTGGCCGGGTGGAACAGTTGGCTGTCGACGCCCCGGGACAGTAATGCCAGGCGTTCGAAATGCCGGCGCTCCAATTCCATGCGCTGGCTGACACTCGGCACTAGCGTCAGGTTCGAGCGGTTGTGGAACCAGCGCAGATAGTGCGTCAGCAACCGGGTGAGCAAGCCGAAGCCGTATTGGCTGGAGTACTGCTGGAAGTTGGTGTGGAAGCCGCTGACCACCGAAATGCCCAGACGCCGTGCCGCGCGCAATGCCGACAAGCCCAGCGGACCTTCGGTGGCGATGTACAGCACGTCCGGGCGATGACGCTTCCAGCGTCGCAGCAACTTGTGCATCGACGACTGGCCCCATTGCAAGCCAGGGTAGCCTGGTAGCGGCCAACCTCGGCACAGCAGCAATTCATCGTCGCTGCCGGTCTGCTGATCGCAGCCCTGACGAGGCCGGACCAATTCCACCTGATGCCCGCGCGCGCGCAAACCGTCACACAGGCGACCCAGTGTATTGGCCACGCCGTTGATTTCCGGAGGGAAAGTTTCAGTGATCAGGGTGATATGCAGGGCTGTCGTCATGACCCCAGTTTCAGCTGAGGCCATGTCGACGTTGTGACGGTCAGATGATGGATTTATGACCGCGTCAGCGTTGTACCACCAGGTTCTCCGCACCGCGCTCGCGCACCCAGAACAGTGTCGCGCCTGCCACGGCGGCCGGCATCATCAGAATGTTGACCACCGGGATCAGCAACACCAGGTAAACACTGCCGCCAAAACCCATGCTCTGCCAGCGTTTCTGCCGCAGCCAGGCGAGCATTTCGTTCCAGCCCAGCTTGTGGTTGTCCGCCGGGTAGTCGATGTACTGGATCGCCATCATCCACACCCCGAACAGCAGCCACAGCGGTGCGGCAATGATGTTCACCACCGGGATGAACGAGAGGATGAACAGGCCGATCGCCCGTGGCAGGAAGTAGCCGAGTTTGCGCATCTCGCGGGCCAGGGTGCGCGGGATCATCGCAACCAGTTCAGCCCAGCTGAACGCCGGGAAATCGTCGGTGCCGCGTACCACCACCTCGACTTTCTCTGCGAGAAAGCCGTTGAACGGCGCGGCGATGATGTTGGCGAGCATGGTGAAGGTGAAGAACACCATCAACACCACCAGCACCACGAACAGCGGCCAGAGGATGTAACTGAGGAAACTCAGCCACTCGGGCAGGGAAGGCATCAGCGTATCGACCCACACGCTGAACTGATGGCCGGCCAGATAGATCAATCCGACGAACAGCACCAGGTTGATCGCCAGCGGCAACAACACGAACAAACGCAGGCCGGGGCTGAGGACCAGTTTGAGGCCTTCACGCAGGTATTGCGGGCCGGATAGAACGGGGGCGGGCATAACGAGCTCCGAGCAGAGGGTAAACGCGCCGACCTTACCGGCTTTGCCTGGCAGGTGAAAGCACGGCAGCGGTATCGACATTCACTGTAACAAAGGCGTCCTGAAAATCACCCTGACGGCATAGAGACCACCTATGAGCTGGATTGTTAAACCGTATTTCCTTAATCTTCGCCCCCTCGATACGCTGCACCCAATCTTTTTACAGGACGGTCGGGTTCAAGCCTTCCCCAAGTGCTTTCAACCGTTCTTTTTTATTCCCGCCGGTGATCCGGCGTTCCGCGCCAGGTGTTCCGGGCCGGTCAACAGGAGCAGGTCATGTCTGAAGTCCGTCATTCGCGAGTGATTATTCTCGGTTCCGGCCCTGCCGGTTACAGCGCTGCGGTATACGCCGCCCGTGCCAACCTCAAGCCACTGCTGATCACCGGCATGCAGGCCGGCGGTCAACTGACCACCACCACTGAAGTCGACAACTGGCCTGGCGATGTCCACGGCCTGACCGGCCCGGCGCTGATGGAGCGGATGCGCGAGCACGCCGAACGCTTTGAAACCGAGATCGTTTTCGATCACATCAACGCCGTGGACTTCGCTGCCAAGCCATACACCCTGACGGGCGACAGCGCGACCTACACCTGCGATGCCCTGATCATCGCCACCGGCGCCAGTGCTCGTTACCTGGGCCTGCCGTCCGAAGAAACCTTCATGGGCAAAGGCGTTTCGGCCTGCGCGACCTGCGACGGTTTCTTCTATCGCAACAAGCCAGTCGCTGTGGTCGGTGGTGGCAACACCGCGGTGGAAGAAGCCCTGTACCTGGCCAACATCGCCAGCAAGGTAACGTTGATTCATCGTCGCGAAACCTTCCGCGCCGAGAAGATCCTGATCGACAAGCTCAATGCCCGTGTTGCCGAAGGCAAGATCGAGCTGAAGCTGAACGCGACGCTGGACGAAGTTCTGGGCGACAACATGGGCGTGACTGGTGCCCGCCTGAAAAACAACGACGGCAGCTTCGACGAAGTGAAAGTCGACGGCGTGTTCATCGCGATCGGCCACACCCCGAACACCTCGCTGTTCGAAGGTCAGTTGACCCTCAAGGACGGTTACCTGGTGGTACACGGCGGCCGTGATGGCAACGCCACCGCGACCAACCTGGAAGGCATCTTCGCTGCCGGTGACGTGGCTGACCACGTTTACCGTCAGGCCATCACCTCGGCCGGCGCCGGCTGCATGGCGGCATTGGATGCTGAACGTTACCTCGACGGCCTGCAGAACGCCTGATTCTGCTTTCATGAAAAAACCGGCCTCGGCCTAATGATGTTCACTTAAGAAAAAGTTGGCATCCTGTGGCGAGGGAGCTTGTCGGATCGCCGCACCGTCCCGCTGGGCTGCGCAGCAGTCCCTTTTTTAGGGCCGCTTCGCGCCCCAGCGGGAGCAAGCTCCCTCGCCACGGGTATAGTGCTCGTCCTTAAGTGAACAGCATTAGGCCTTGGCCGGTTTTTTTATACCTTCGATTAATCATCAATTGCTTTAGGAGCGAGTGCACTCAGGTCAGTCTGGCCAGGCACGCCTCAAGGATATCCAGCCCCTCTTCAAGCACCGCCGCCTCGGTGGTCAACGGCGCCAGCAAGCGAATGATGTGCCGCGACTTGCCGCTTGGCATCAGCAGCAACCCGGCGTCCCGCGCCAGTGCCAGCAGTTGCGTCAACTGCGCGGCGGCGGGTGTGCCGTCGGCGTGGGTCAGTTCAATGCCGCGCATTGCGCCAACGCCGGTCAGGCGCCCGAGGAAGGGCGATAACTTGCGATCACACCAGGCTTGGTAGCGACTGACAATCGCCTCTTCCTGCTGCGAGCCCCAGGCTTGCAGGTGGGCATCGGTCATCTCGTCCAGCGTCGCCAAAGCGGCGGCGCAAGCGATGGGATTTCCGGAGTAGGTGCCTCCGAGCCCGCCCTTGGGCAAGTTGTCGAGCAGCGATTTGCGCCCGACCACCGCACCCAGCGGCACGCCGCCGGCGATGCTTTTGCCGAGCAGGATCAGGTCCGGCTCGATGCCCAGACGCGAGAACGCGAAGCGTTGCCCCGTACGGCCGAAACCCGACTGGATTTCATCGGCAATCAACACAATGCCCTTGTCGTCACAGAAGCGGCGCAGCGCTTGGGCGAACGTTATGTCCATGGCCAGAAACCCGGCTTCACCCTGCACCGGTTCGACGATGAAGCAAGCCACGTCCTCGACGTCGATTTCGACGCTGAACAGCCGTTCCATGGCTTTCAGGGCTTCGGCGCAGGTCACGCCGTTGTCCTGGCTGGGGAAAGGCAAGTGATACACCGGTCCGGGCAGCACACCGACCTTCTGTTTGTAGGGCGCGACTTTGCCGTTGAGGTTGAGTGTCGCCAGGGTGCGACCGTGGAAGGCGCCGTCAAAGGCAATCACGGCACTGCGACCGGTGGCGCCACGGACGATTTTCAGCGCGTTCTCGGCGGCTTCGGCGCCGCTGTTGGTCAACATGCCGCTGACCGGGTAATCGACCGGGATGAACGCGCTGAGGCGATCCATCAAGTCGATGTACGGCTGATGAGGCGCGGCATTGAACGCGTAGTGGGTCAGGCGCGTGGCTTGCTCGCGGATGGCCTCGACGATGCGCGGATGGCAATGGCCAAGGTTGAGCACGCCGATGCCACCGATAAAATCGATGTAGCGTTTGCCGTCGGTGTCCCAGACCTCGGCGTTTTTGCCGTGGCTGAGCGTGACAGGGTGAACGATGTTGATCGACTGGCTGATGGTTTCGTTGCGCATGGATGACCGGCTCGGAAGAAGGAGGACTTCTTTTTATCTAAGCCGTGAGCAGCGGTGCCAGGCAAACGAAATAAAATCACCGGGTCAATCTGAAAAGTCGGGATGTATCGCCGATCCCTGCAGGAGCACGGCTTGCCGGCGATGGCGATCTTGAGGACGCCATCGCCGGCAAGCCGTGCTCCTGCAGAAAGCTGTCAGCGGCGGGTCAGGGGCTGTTGGGTGAACTTCACACCGGCCAGGCCATGGGCGATCAACGCACGAATATTGCCGTGATCGCTGCCCTCAGGCGTCGCCAGCACCGAACGATAATGTTCGCCGAACGCCAGCAGCGCTTCTTCATCACTCAGGCCTTCCAGCAACGCCAGGCCCAGGGTCTTGCACGAGCCTTCGTTCTGCCCGGCGGCGTTTTCCACGCCGCCATTATTGAAGGCCTGAGGCTGGTAGTCGTAACCGGCAGCAATGAACGCGAGGGTGTCGGCGAAGATGTGTTCACCGGTCTTGAGACTTGCGCGCAGGGTGTTCAAATCACTCATTGGGTTTTCCTTTGGCAAACGCCGCTTGTTGTTCGGCGCTGGCTTCTTGCTGAAATCGGGCTTTCCATTCGGTATACGGCATGCCGTAAACCACTTCGCGAGCGTCATCGAGGCTGACGTCGATCTGACGTTCGTCGGCGGCGGCCTTGTACCACTTGGACAAGCAGTTGCGGCAGAACCCGGAAAGGTTCATCAGGTCGATGTTCTGCACATCCTTGCGGCTGTCCAGATGGGCCACTAGCCGGCGAAAGGCCGCGGCTTCGAGTTCGAGGCGTTGTTGATCGTTCATGGCGGTCTCGGCGAGACAGCTTCAAGCGGCAAGCTTCAAGCTGCAAGTTGGGTTGTGGTGGCTGCAAGTTTACAGCCTGACGCTTATAGCTTGAAGCTAGCGGCTTGCCGCCAGCGTAATCGACACCGACTCGGCAAACCGTAGCGCGTGGGGCTTGTCGACTTCGACTTCGGCATACAGCACCGAGGCGTTGGCCATGACCAGATCGAGAATTTCCTGGGTCAGGCGTTCAAGCAGGGCAAAACGATTGCCCTCCACGTGGGCGATGATCGCTTTGGTGATGGTGCGGTAGTTCAGCGCGTGATCGATATCGTTGTCACGCACCGCTTCCTGGGCCGCATAGAGGATGGTCAGGTTGATCAACACATCCTGCTTGTTGAGGATTTCATCTTCGTTGATGCCAATGAAAGTGCGCAGACACAGGTCCTTGACCCGGATGCGTGCCATGCCTGGTTGAAGTTGTGGCATTACTACTTGCTCCGTCCAATCAATTGCAGGAACTCCTGGCGGGTGTTGCTTGACTCGCGAAAGGCGCCGAGCATCACCGAGGTGTTCATGGTCGAATTCTGTTTCTCGACGCCGCGCATCATCATGCACATATGCTGGGCTTCGATGACCACTGCGACGCCTGCCGCGCCGGTGACTTGCAGCACCGCGTCGGCGATTTGCCGGGTGAGGTTTTCCTGGATTTGCAGGCGGCGGGCAAACATGTCCACCAGCCGGGCAATCTTCGACAGGCCCAGCACCTTGCCAGTGGGAATATAAGCCACATGCGCCTTGCCGATGAAGGGCAGCAAGTGGTGTTCGCAAAGCGAATAGAGCTCGATGTTGTCGACGATCACCATTTCATCGTTGTCGGAGGCGAACAGCGCGCCATTGACGATCTCTTCGACACTTTGTTCGTAGCCATGACATAGGTACTGCATCGCCTTGGCCGCACGCGCCGGGGTGTCTCGCAGGCCTTCGCGATCAGGATTTTCACCGAGGCCGATGAGGATCTCGCGATAGCTCTGGGACAGGGCGTTCTGGTGCAGGAATAGCGTCATGGAAGATCCTCGCGGGACACTTATTTGATGTGCCTTCCGCCATTGACGGTCAGGGTCGTGCCGGTGACATACGGGTTGTCGAGCAAATATCGCAGGCTTTGATAGATCACTTCGCTGCCCGGTTCGATGCCCAGGGCGGACTTGGCCAGTGCCTTGGCGCGATAGGCTGCATCGTCGTCAGCATTGAACATTAGCAGGGCGGGCGCGATCCCGTTGACCTTGATGTGCGGCGCGTACTTTGCAGCGAAGGACAGGGTCAGGCTGTCGAGCCCGGCTTTGCTGGCGCAGTAGCCAATGTGCTTGCTGCTGCCCTTGCGGGTCACGTCGTCGCTGATGTGCACGATATCGGCAGGGCTCGAGCGTTCGAGCAAGTCGGCGCAGTGCAAGTTGATCAGGTAGGGCGCCAACATGTGTACGCTGAACATGCGGGTGAATGCCGCTGCATCGGTATCCGCGGTTTCGGCGAGCCATTCGGAAGCGTTGTGGACAATTGCCCGCAGGCTGTCGGTATGGGTTTTCAGTTCACGGATGAATGCAAAAACCCCGGCCTCGCTGGAAAAGTCCGCAAACACTGCCGTCGCCCCCAAATCCCGCAGGGTCTGTACGCCGGGCCGTTCACTGCGGTAGCTGAAGATCACGCGATGACCGTCTTCGAGCAGTCGCTGCGCACAGTGCAGGCCAACACGCTGGCCGGCTCCGGTGATGAGGATAGGGGCTGCAGAAGAGGTCATGAGCGGCTCGCATCGCGTTAAGAGCAAAACTATACCAGCGCATTGCAGCGTTCACCTACGCCCACCGCAAGGGCAGTGCCGAGGTCACTCAGGAGAGGTGTTTCGCCAGGCGCAGCGTCGGGGGTGATGGGTGGGCGTCTCGGGCCAGACAAGGCCTATTGCTGATGTGCCAGAAGCGACAGTGACATTCTTTCCCGCGTCAGGTTGAATTTTTTCGGGACTGGAGAGTTAGAATGGGCCTCGAACGCTACAAGGATGTTTAGCCAGATGCCCGTAATCACTGACATCGCTTCGGATTCCCGCCACAGCGGCTTACTGGAGCAGGATGAGCTCTTCCCCATTCGCGAGGTGTCGCGCCTGACCGGCGTCAACCCGGTGACCCTGCGTGCCTGGGAGCGCCGGTATGGGCTGATCGTGCCGACACGCACCGCTAGTGGGCATCGACTGTATTCGATGGCCGATGTCGAGCGGGTGCGCAGCATTCTCGGCTGGATCGAACGTGGTGTGGCAGTCAGCAAAATCGGCAAGATCCTGGCCAAGGCTGCGCCGCTTCAAGCGTTGTCGCACCTCATACCTCAAGACCTTGTGCAGGCTGACTACTCGCAGTGGCAGCAACAGATCGAGGCCGCCGTCGTGTCATTCGATGAGGTTCGGCTGGATCAGGTCTACGGTCAGATTTTTTCCACGTATTCGCAGCCGGTCGTTTTCCAGGACATCCTTCTTCCGCTCTGGAAGCAGTTGCTGCAACGCCAGGATACGTTCGGCAGGACCAGCGAGTGGCTTTTCCTCGATGGTTTTCTGCGATCAAGAGTGTTGCAGCGCCTGCTGCTGATTCGCGACAAACAACCAAGACGAGTCATCGTTTGTGCCCTCGCGGGACAATGCCGGGAGCTTGAGCTGTTGCTTGCTGCGCTGTTTCTCGGCTCCGGGCAAACGGGCGTGCGGGTATTGACCATTGGTCAGCCGTTTGATGAATTGACCCTGGTTTGCGAACGAATCAAGCCACAGGCATTGGTGCTGTTCTCCAACCACGTGCCGACGGCGGAGCTGCCGCGGCGTTTGAATCGCCTGGCGATGAGCCTGGATTGTCCAGTGTTGTTGGCGGGCGATGCATCGGATCTGGCGCAGGAAAGCCTGGCCGGATCGTCGATTGGCTGCCTGGGGAACGAGGGAACGGTGATGCGCCAGCGCCTGAATCAATTTCTCGCTGGCGGTCTGGATACCTGATCGTCAGAGATGCAGGGCGGGGTGGGTCAGTCGGTGCTGCTGCAGGATGTACTGGCGCAAACGCTCGGTTTCATCCTTGTCGTCCTGGCTCAACTGATAGGCATAGAAGCCTTGTTCGGTTTCCTTCTCGAACGTGCCACGCAAGGCGATTCGCTCATAGCCTGACGGGCTGAACCACAAGGCGAAGTGCTTCGGTGCCTTGGTTTTGTTGCGAACCTCCAACAGCACGCCCTTGAACGATACTTCATGCACCCACATCGTGCCGGGCTGGCCCTTGGCATTTTCAAGGGCTACCGGCTCGTCGAGCACCAGCCGCCATGGGCGGACCAATGGCCCGTCTTCATAAATGCTGGGTACGCCCAGCCGAAGATGCAGCGCGTGAAATTCGTCTTCCACCAGATGCAGGGGAAAGGTCATCTGTTGATTTTCGAAATTGGCTTGGATGGTCACTTGCTCATGCGCAGCAAGGCGCGTAAGCAAGTCACGGATTTGTGATCCACCGTTGACCAGCAGACTCGACGTCGCATCCCGCACATTGAGCTGCGGGTTATGTTGCATGGTCTGGATGAAGTCCAGCTCATCCTGGGTCAGGAGCGCGTCGCGTTGCATAGCAAACTCGAAAGATATAGATACAAAGTCATTGGTGATTGTAGTTAATGACAATTAATTCGCCGTTTTGTTTGCGCCGTTCGTCGCCTTTATCGCCGCGAGTTCGGCCTGGACTTCAGCCAGTTGCGCTTCGAGCTGTGCAACCCGCTGCTGCGCCTTGACCTGCACGGTCACGTCTTTCTGAACGCCAATGAAGTAGACCTGTCCGTCATTCGGATTTTTCACCGTGGAAATCGACAGCTCGTTCCAGAAAGGGGTGCCGTCCTTGCGGTAATTCCTGATGATCTCCCGGCAGGAGCCTTCATTGTTCAATGCATCGCGGATCAACGGGAGGGCCTGCTGATCTCGGTCTCCCGACTGAAGGAAGCGGCAATCCTGGTAGAGGATTTCTTCGCTGGTGTACCCAGTCAGGCGTTCGAAAGCAGGGTTGACGTAAATCAGGATCTTGTCTTGCTCGCCTTCCTTCTCGGCAATCACGATGCCGTCATTGGAGGCATTGATGGCCAGTTGCAGCAGCTTTGCGTTGATCATCGGTGAAACCCTTCCTTGTTGGTTGTCTGCGGCATTCTAAAAGAACAATGCTGACCGTGCTGTTAATATCCCGGTCTTTCACTCAGGTTCAGGATCAGATTGATGAAAGTCGCCATCATTTCCGGCTCGGTTTACGGCACGGCTGAAGAAGTCGCCCGTCACGCCGCGAACATTTTGAACGCTGCCGGTTTCGAAACCCTGCACAACCCCCGTGCAAGCCTTGCAGACATTCAAGCGTTTGCCCCGCACGCCTTGCTCGCCGTGACCTCGACCACTGGCATGGGCGAATTGCCGGATAATCTTCAACCGCTGTATTTCTCGATTCGCGACCAGTTGCCCGCTCAATGGCGTGGTTTGCCCGGTGCGGTCATCGGGCTGGGCGATGCCAGTTATGGCGATACTTTTTGTGGCGGTGGCGAGTTGATGCGCGAGCTGTTCGGCGAGTTGGGTATTCGCGAAGTCCTGCCGATGCTGCGTCTGGACGCCAGTGAAAGTGTGACCCCTGAAGCCGATGCAGAGCCCTGGCTGGCAGAACTGGTCAGCGCATTGCGCGGTTGACCGACAGTCTTCAACGTTCGTTTCAACCGCTGTCACGGTTCTGTCGAGGTTGCTTCAAAGGCGCGCCTCGCCTTGCCTGGCGGCGGTACTTTGACACGGATCCAAACTCTTTGAGCCACTGACTCGTTCGGCCATCAAGCTGGCTGCCAATGCAACTACGGGAACCCTGGAGGCTGACTAGACTCGGTAGTCATTGGAAACACTCCATAATAAAAAAGCCGAGGTTCCTTGCCGTGAGCGTAGCCCCAGTCCAATCCTCACACAGCGTCAAAGACCTGGTCAGCGCAGCCGAATGGCAGACCCGTGTCGACCTCGCTGCCTGTTACCGTCTGGTGGCCCAGCATGGCTGGGACGATCTGATTTTTACCCACATCTCTGCCAAAGTACCTGGCACCGAAGACTTCCTGATCAACCCGTTCGGCTTGATGTTTCATGAAATCACCGCGTCGAGCCTGGTCAAGGTCGATCAGGCCGGTAACAAGTTGATGGACAGTCCCTACGAGATCAATCCGGCCGGGTACACCATCCACAGTGCCGTTCACGAAGTTCGCCATGACGTGGTCTGTGTGCTGCATACCCATACGGCGTCAGGTGTTGCGGTCTCGGCGCAGAAGCAGGGCATTTTGCCAATCAGCCAGCAGTCGCTTTTTGTTCTGTCGAGCCTGGCGTATCACGCCTATGAAGGCGTTGCGCTGAATCACGAAGAAAAGGCACGTCTGCAAGCCGACCTCGGCGAGAACAACTTCCTGATGCTGCACAACCATGGCCTTTTGACTTGCGGCAACAGCATCGCCGACACCTTCCTGATGATGTTCACCTTTCAGCGCGCCTGCGACATTCAGGTCATGGCACAGAACGGCGGTGCCGAGTTGATCGCCATCGAACCGCAGATTCTTGCCGGCGCCAAGGCAATGATTGCCGGTGTCACCAAAAGCTCCCAAGGCATGGGCGGAGCGTTGGCGTGGCCGGCGTTGCTGCGCAAACTCGATAAACAAGACCCGGGTTATAAACTCTAATGGCACTCGCAGAGATCCCCCTGAGTGTCTGGCGCAAACGCGGGCAGACCTTCGATTTCCATGGTCAGACCATCCATTACTGGACGGCGGGGCAGGGTGAGCCGCTGTTGCTCATCCATGGTTTCCCGAGTGCCAGTTGGGACTGGCATTATCTCTGGCAACCGCTGGCCCAGCGTTATCGGGTGATTGCCTGCGACATGCTGGGCTTCGGCGACTCGGCCAAACCGGTCAACCATGAATACAGCCTGCTGGAGCAGGCCGATCTGCAACAGGCATTGCTGGCTCATCTGAATGTCGAGCAACCGGTGCATGTACTGGCTCATGATTATGGCGACAGCGTGGCCCAGGAACTGCTGGCCCGGCATTACGAATCGCGGATCAATCTCGCCAGTTGCGTGTTTCTCAATGGCGGGTTGTTTCCGGAAACCCACCGTCCGGTGCTGATGCAAAAACTGCTGCTCGGCCCCCTGGGCTGGATGATCGGCCGCGCGTTCAGTCGCGACGGCCTGGTGAAAAGCTTCCGTCAGATTTTCGGGCCGCAGACCCGTCCCAGCGAAAGCGAAATGGATGATTTCTGGAGCCTGATCGAAAGCAATCGCGGGCCTCGGATCATGCACAAATTGATCACATACATTCCGGAGCGCCGCGTCCAGCGCGATCGCTGGGTCAGTGCAATGCAGCGCGGTGAAGTACCGCTGCGGGTAATCGATGGCGAAGTCGATCCGATCTCGGGCGCGCACATGGTCGCGCGTTACCGCGAGCTGATCCCCGAACCGGACACCGTGCTGCTGACCGATATTGGTCACTATCCCCAGATCGAGGCGCCGTGCCAGGTGCTCAAGCATTACCTGGCGTTTCGCGACCGGTTGGTGATGCCACCCCTCAAAGTGGCCTGTTCCTGAGGCTGGGGCTCATCATCCCCCAGCCTTATCGCGCACCATTCAGCCTCCGCCGTGTTCATTGTGAGCCGCAGCGCCGTGCCTGACACTCCCGGGTAATGTCCCTGGCCTGCTGGAGTTTCCTCACATGAATGAGTCTGTGCGCTTCGAAGATAAAGTCGTGATCATCACCGGTGCAGGTGGCGGCCTGGGACGGGCGCATGCACTGTTATTCGCCAAACAGGGTGCGAAAGTGCTGGTCAATGACCTTGGCGGCTCGGCCCAGGGCGAAGGCGCCAACGCTTCGGCCGCCGACCGCGTTGTGGCTGAAATCCGCGAGGCCGGCGGCACCGCCGAGGCCAACCACGACTCGGTCACCGATGGCGACAAACTGGTCCAGCACGCCCTCGATGCCTTCGGCCGGGTCGACGTGGTGGTCAACAACGCCGGTATCCTGCGCGACAAGACATTCCACAAAATGGACGACGCCGACTGGGACCTGGTTTACCGCGTCCACGTCGAAGGTGCCTACAAAGTCACCCGCGCTGCCTGGCCGCACATGCGCGAGCAAAACTACGGTCGAGTGATCTTCACCGCGTCCACTTCAGGCATCTACGGCAACTTCGGCCAATCCAACTACGGCATGGCCAAACTTGGCCTCTATGGCCTGACCCGCACCCTGGCCATCGAAGGCCGCAAGAACAACATCCTGGTCAACGCCATCGCCCCCACCGGCGGCACTCGCATGACCGAAGGCCTGATCCCGCCGCAAGTCTTCGAACAACTCAAGCCAGAACTGGTCAGCCCGCTGGTGGTATACCTGGCCAGCGAAAACTGCCAGGAAACCTCCGGCCTGTTCGAAGTCGGCGGCGGCTGGATGGGCAAAGTCCGCTGGGAACGCAGCCTCGGCGCCGGATTCGATCCACGGGTGGGGTTCTCCCCGGAAGACGTGGCGGCGCATTGGCAGCAGATCTGTGATTTCGAAGGAGCGGCGCATCCGAAGGACAATATTGAAGCGTTGAAGGAGATGATGGGGAATTTGCAAAAATATTCGCTCTGACTGCGCTTCATTCGGCAGAGCCAGATCAGGTTCTGCCGTCCCCGATTGACCCCCCTCGCGACAAAAACCACGCCCATAAAAAAGGCCGCTGCAAACGCAGCGGCCAAGCAAGACGTTGGATCCAGGAGCTACAAATCAACGTCGGTGTACACGGGGCGATGAGTCGAAACGCTTCAACTCACCTGAAATCTGTTGTGCTTCCGGGCTGTAATCCGTGAAAGCCCGGTAAGAATAAGTCTTTGCCGGCAAAGGAAAAACAGCGATTCCCGACATGCACCGTTACCGGCTGCGTAACAGTTCGATCGCCTGCAGCGTAGTCCATGAATTCGACTGATGCCTTCACATCCAGTCTGTCTATGCCCCGCGCAATCGCCCGTTCCATATGGCCAGTCATCCTTTGGAGGTACATCGCGAATACCTCCTTGGTGCGCTTATCGCCCCAGGCCTGCGGCAGTAGGGTGAGGCCTTCTGTCACTCACCGGGGAAGACGCATGACAAAAACAACAATGCGCGCCATCTTCACACCGCAGGCGCTGGCCGCTGCGGTTGCCTTGGGCTGCTGTGCCCAGGCGCAGGCTGTTTCATTCAACATCGGGGAAATCGAAGGGACGTTCGACTCTTCGCTGTCGGTCGGCGCGAGTTGGGGCATGCGCGATGCGGACGATGCCCTGGTGGGCACGGTCAACGGTGGTAGCGGACAGGCATCGACCGGCGACGACGGTCGTCAGAATTTCAAGAAAGGCGAAACCTTCTCGAAGATCTTCAAGGGTATTCACGACCTTGAACTGAAATACGGCGACACCGGTGTGTTCGTCCGTGGCAAGTATTGGTACGACTTCGAATTGAAGGACGAAGACCGGCCGTTCAAGCCGATCAGCGATCACAACCGCAAAGAGGGCTCCAAGTCTTCCGGTGCGCAGATTCTCGACGCCTTCGTCTATCACAACTATTCCATCGCCGATCTGCCGGGGACTGTTCGTGCCGGTAAACAGGTGGTGAGCTGGGGCGAAAGTACGTTCATCGGCAACTCGATCAACAGCATCAACCCGGTCGACGTTTCCGCGTTTCGTCGTCCGGGTGCCGAGATCAAGGAAGGGCTGATCCCGGTCAACATGTTGTTTGCTTCCCAAGGCCTGACCGACAAGTTGACCGTCGAAGGTTTCTATCAACTGGAGTGGGATCAGACCGTCGTCGATAACTGCGGCACCTTCTTCGGGGTCGACGTGGTAGCGGACGGATGTAACAAGGGATACACGGTCGCCAGCCCTGCGATTGCACCGTTGCAACCGATTGCTGCGGCGTTTGGCCAGGGCTTCGAGGTGACCAGCGAAGGCGTGGTCGTTCCCCGTGGTGGCGACCGCGATGCCCGGGACTCGGGGCAGTGGGGGACCGCGTTGCGTTGGCTGGGCGACGACACCGAGTACGGCCTGTATTTCATGAATTACCACAGCCGAACCCCGACGGTTGGCACCACGACGGCGGGGCTCAGAACGCTGGCGAGCATTCCGGGCATTGTCACCACGGCCAACCGCATCGCTCCGGGTAGCGGTGGGGGGCTGGCGCAGAGTGTGATGCTCGGTCGCGGTCAGTACTACCTTGAATACCCTGAAGACATTCGCCTCTACGGCGCGAGTTTTTCCACGACGCTGCCTACCGGCACGGCGTGGACCGGCGAGATCAGCTATCGCCCCAACGCGCCGGTGCAGGTCAATACCAATGACCTGACCCTGGCGATGCTCAACCCCATTGCCGGTGGCGCAGCGTCGCCCATTGCGACCGCGCCGGGTGCCGACAACACAGGCTATCGGCGCAAGGAAGTGACGCAGGTCCAGAGCACCCTGACGCACTTCATCGACCAGATTGCAGGCGCTGATCGCCTGACCCTGGTGGGTGAGGCGGCGGTGGTGCGGGTCGGTGGCCTGGAGTCTCGCAGCAAACTGCGCTATGGCCGCGACTCGGTGTACGGCCAGTATGGTTTCGGTGGCGATACCGACGGTTTCGTGACCTCGACCTCATGGGGTTATCGCGCCCGGGCAATCCTTGATTACAACAACGTCATTGCCGGGATCAACTTCAAACCCAATCTGTCCTGGTCCCATGACGTCGCCGGTTATGGTCCCAACGGGTTGTTCAACGAAGGTGCCAAGGCCGTCAGCCTTGGCGTTGATGCGGACTACCGCAACACCTACACCGCAAGCTTCAGTTACACCGATTTCTTCGGCGGTGACTACAACGTGCTCGAAGACCGCGACTTCGTGGCGTTGAGCTTTGGCGTGAACTTCTGATCTGGCTGAAAAGGATGAATTCAATGCGCAAGATGATTCTGCAAATCGGTTCCGCCCTGGCCCTGAGTCTGCTGGCCGTCAACGTGATGGCCGCCGTATCGGCACAAGAAGCCGACAAGCTTGGCACCACGCTCACCCCGCTCGGTGGCGAGAAGGCCGGCAATGCCGACGGCTCGATTCCGCCGTGGACCGGTGGCATTCCGAAAAACGCTGGTGCGGTGGACAGCAAGGGTTTCCTGGCTGATCCATTCGCCAATGAAAAACCGCTGTTCGTGATCACTGCCGCAACGGTCGACAAATACAAGGACAAGCTGTCTGACGGGCAGATCGCGATGTTCAAGCGCTACCCCGAGACCTACAAGATTCCGGTCTACCCCAGCCACCGCACCGCGGCCCTGCCGCCAGAAGTCTATGAGGCGGCCAAACGCAGCGCGTTGAACGTGACACCGACCAACGATGGCAACGGTCTGGCCAATTTCACTGGCAATCGCTATTACGCCTTTCCGATTCCGAAGAACGGTGTCGAGGTCATCTGGAACCACATCACCCGTTATCACGGCGGCAACTTGCGTCGCACCATTACCCAGGCCACGCCACAGTCCAATGGTGATTTCACCGTCATTCGATTCAAGGACGAAGTGGCCGTGCCATCGCTGCTGGGGGATTTGAAGCCGGGCAGTGACGAGAACGTCCTCAACTATTTCAAGCAGGAAGTGACCGCGCCGGCGCGGTTGGCGGGTAACGTGCTGCTGGTTCACGAGACCCTCGATCAGGTCCAGGAACCGCGCAAGGCGTGGATCTACAACGCCGGTCAGCGTCGTGTGCGTCGCGCGCCGCAAGTGGCGTATGACGGTGTGGGCACTTCGTCTGACGGGCTGCGTACTACCGACAACTTCGACATGTTTTCCGGCGCACCGGATCGCTACGACTGGAAGCTGGTCGGCAAGAAGGAAATGTACATTCCGTACAACAGCTACAAACTCGATTCGCCAGACCTCAAATACACCGATGTGATCAAGGCCGGCCATATCAACCAGGACCTGACACGCTATGAGCTGCACCGGGTCTGGGAAGTGGTGGCCACGGTCAAGCCTAACGAACGGCATGTTTACGCCAAGCGTCATATGTACATCGACGAAGACACCTGGCAGGTGGCGCTGGCCGATCACTACGACGGTCGTGGCCAACTGTGGCGAGTCGCCGAAGGGCATGCGCAGTTCTACTACGATCATCAGGTGCCGGCCTACACCGTCGAAGCGCTGTATGACTTGATTGCCGGTCGATACATTGCCCTGGGGATGAAGAATGAGGAGAAACGCAGCTTCGAATTCAACATCGCGGCAAAAGCCGGGGACTACACGCCGGCGGCGCTCAGGAGTACGGGTGTGAGGTAATCGTCCTACAGCGTCTTACACAAAAAGGTGACCTCGCAGTCACCTTTTTTATGGCCGCAAATCAGCGTGCTGAATACTTCTTCAACAAGCGCTCGGGAGGGGGCTAGGGTGGCGCCACAACAATAACAAGGCGCATCACTATGACTGCCATGACATTGTGTCTGGACCGTCCTGGATTCCTGCCTCGCCTGTCCTCCCATCACCTGGCTCGAGAGCGTTTGGTCGAGCCATTGCTGGCCTCGACGGCTCGAGTGAAGTTGCTCTGCGCACCAGCGGGCAGCGGCAAGAGTGCGCTGCTCACCGAGTGCCTGTTACGTGCGCCGGTGGATTGCCGGGTGTGTTGGTTGCCGATGGCCGGGGAATCCCTGGGTATCGCCGCTTTCCGGCAACGCCTTGCACATGCGCTGGGTCTGGCTTCGGCCGATGAGACTTTTTTGCTGGAGTACCTGTCCCGTTTGCAGGTGCCAACCTGGCTTTTCATCGACGATTATTGCCGGGTTTCCAACCCCGAACTCGATCGCTTTCTGGATCGTTTACTGGCTGTCAGAAGCCCGACATTGAATTGGTGGCTGGCCTCGCGCCGACGTCCACAATGCAACTGGCCCCGGCTGTTGCTTGATGATGAGTTGTACGAATGCGAGGCGCGCGCGCTGGCGTTTACCGAGTGTGAAGTCCAGCATTTGCTCAGTCATGTCGAGCCAGCAATGGCCACGCATACAGCACGCAGAATTATTCAGCGCAGTGCAGGCTGGTGTGCCGGTGTGCGCATTGCCTTGCTGGATGCCTGCCAGTGGGCAGCCGAGCAGAACAAACAGGAGCGCTCGGCGACACTGCTCGATTATTTGCACCATGAGTTGTTCAGCGCGCTGGCCCCTGAACTGATTGAGGCTTGGCAGGTACTGGCGCGTTTGCCGCGATTCAACGCCAGCCTCTGCGAGCATCTGTTCGGCGCCGGTGAAGGGGCGCAATGGTTGCATCAATTGCAGGACATGGGCTGTTTCATCGAGCCATGGGAAGACTCCAGCGAGTGGCTGCGGGTTTTTGTGCCGTTGGCCCGGGCCGTGGGCGACGAGCGGGGTTCGGCGGGGCGGGCGTGGCATCGGCGCGCATGTCAGTGGTTTTGCGCCGAGGAAGACTGGCAGGGGGCGTTCGAACAAGCGCTGCTGGCTGAAGAGTTCGAGGTTGCCGTCACTCTGTTGCAGCACTTCAGTCTTGAGCATTTGTTCCGGCGAGAAAACGTGCGCTTGTTGTTGAATCTGCATGAGCGACAGGGCGAAGAGTTGACCCTCGGTTCGCCGCAGTTGGTGGGACTGATCACGGCGGCGTTGTTGTTCGCCGGGCGCTTCGATCAGGCTGCCGAGTGCATTGGCCAACTGGCCCGTTTCGCACCACAACCGACCGCCACGCTTCAGCGGCAATTGCTGGCTCGCTGGCAGGCACAACAAGGTTGGCTGTTGCATTTGCTGGGGCGCATGGAAGCGGCGCGTGCACACTTTATTGACGCGCTGGCTGAATTGACGCCGGATGCCTGGCCCGCACGGCTGTTGTGTTTGTCCGGGTTGACTCAACAAGCCTTGCTCAACGCCGAACTCGATACTGCGCAAGCCTGCAATCGTGAGGCGTTGTGTCTGGCCCGTGCGCAAGGTTCGTTGCTGTTTGAAGGCTTGCTTGAACTTGATCACGCCCAGTTGCTGGAGCAGCGAGGTGCGCCGCGGCGAGCCGAAAGCTTGTTGGCCGATATCCACGCATTGTTGAGTCGACAGGCCGATCGGCCGACGCCGTTGCTGGGCAGGATCGCCCTGCAGCGCGGGCGACTGGCGCTATGTCAGGGGCAGGAAGAGGTGGCTGCCGAATTCTTCCAGTCTGGTTTGCAAGACTGCCTGCACAGCCAGGACAAGCGTGCGTTGTATGGTTTTCTGGGGCAGGCCCAACTGGCCGCCAACCAACGCGATTACGCCCTCGCTTTCGATCGATTGCGCGATGCCGAGCGCTTGATGCAGCAGCGGCAGATTCCCGAAACGGTTTATCGGGGTGTATTGCTGCAAATCAGCAGTCATTTCTGGTTGCAGCAGGGGCGCCCGCAATTGGCTCGCGAAGCGTTGACCCGTGTGTTGCGTCACTATCGCGGAACGCATGCCCGCCAGGCCCCTCCCGCGACCGTGATGCTGATTGCCCGTGTCGAGTATTTACTGGTGCTTGCCCAAACCCGACTGCAGGAGGCGCAACAACCGCTCGAACAACTCAACAACCTGCTCGTTCACGCCCAGCAACATTCAATGCTGGCGCTGGAAGCGGAGTTGCAGTTGGCGATCTGCGAAGTAGCGGACCTGACGGGCGAAACCGATCTGGCGAAATCGGCATTGCTGGCGGGCCTGAAGCTGGCAGGGCGTGGGCAATTGCAACAGGCCTTGTGTGAACTGCGCCTGCGCCAACCGACCTTGCTCAGCCGTTACGGCATGGACGACGAGTCTGCGGCAACAATCGACGACAATCCATTGAGCGGGCGGGAACTGGAAGTACTTGGCCTGATTGCCCAAGGCAACTCCAACCAGCAAATTGCCGAACAGTTGTTCATTTCATTACATACAGTGAAAACCCATGCGCGGCGAATCCACAGCAAGTTAGGTGTAGAGCGTCGCACTCAAGCAGTAGCGATAGCAAAAAAGCTGGGATTGATTTCCCGGGAGTAATGAATGCAAACACTCCCTTGGGTGCAACGATGATGGTTTTAATTAAGATGTTGGCAGGACTCAGACATAGGCAACCATGGTTTGAGTCTGGCGTTATCAACTCTAATTAACAGGTTATTCAGTCATGGAAGAATTAAATATCGAGCGAGTGCGTGCCATATTGCATGCAAGGCTCAGCGGGCGTGGAATTGATGTTGACGACGTTTACATCAATGGCGTTTATTCGCTTGAAAAACCACTGGTCACTTACTCGCAAACGCTGGTATGGGCCTTGTATCTGAAATTGCAGGACGGCGAAGTTCCTTACTTTGAGGGCGACCATCTAGGTTTGTTTGTCAAAGCCTATACATTTGATTCGATACATCGTTTCAAAGGTCTGGAGTTTGACGAAGTCAACGGTATTAGTGCAGATATTGCAGAGCTGTTCCAAATTCAATCTGTAGTTTGATTCAGCGGTTGTGCCGGCGCGTGCCGGCACAACCGCTATTCAAGCGCCGGGTGTTTTTGCCTCATAGCCCATTCGCCAACTGACGGCGCGTGTTGCGGACAACAAACGCTGCGCGGCCGGGCCATCTTCGTCGGCGTGGAACAGCGACGTCGGGCCGACCACGGTCAACACGGCCACGACATTTCCCATTGCGTTCATCACCGGTGCCGACAAGGCGTCCACCCCCGGCATCAACAAGCCATGCACATGATGCAGGCCCCGCGCACGGATCTGCTCGCACAACAGGGTGTAAGCCTGCTCATCTGCCAGCGCGTGACTGGCATGCTCCTGCAATTCCCGGTCGCGCAGCTCAACGGTTTCGCGCTTGGGCAGGTATGCGCCAAAGACCAGGCCAGTCGAAGAACTGAGCAAGGGCAATACCGAGCCCAATTGTGTGACCACCGTAACCGCACGCACCGCGGGTTCGATGCGCACTACGGTCGCGCCCTGATTGCCCCACACCGCTAAAAAACAGGTTTCATTCAAGTCATCGCGCAGCTCGGCCAAGGGCAGGGCGGCGACGTTCAGCACATCCATTGCGTTGAGGGCCGCAAGGCCAACGCGTAACGCTTCACGGCCCAGGCCGTAATGGTTGGTCGCCGCGTTCTGTTCGGCAAAGCCGCTGGCGATCAGCGCCTGCAAATAGCGGTGAACCTTGCTCGCCGGCATCTGCACGTGTTCGGCCAGGCGCGAAAGAGAGGTCGAGGGCGACAACTCGGCCAGCGCCTTGAGGATGTCGGTCCCCACCTCGGCGGAGCGGACTTTCTGTTTGCCGTTACTGTCGCTGCTGGGCTTTTCCATGTTGGTGCTGTGATCCCGGGACGAATGGGCGTCTTTATAGCTTGACGGTCAATACCAATCAAATTACGTTATGCGTAATTGAATTACGATAAAAATAACCCAGACGGGCCATGAGCGCTGCTCCAGAGCGATCGGTTACCGTCGACTCCCGTTCAGGAGGCTCCATGAACCCCGATTCAACCGCCCAGGCGTTGGCTTATCAGTCAGGCTTCGGCAACGAATTCAGCAGCGAAGCGCTCCCCGGTGCATTGCCCGTCGGCCAGAACTCCCCGCAAAAAGCCCCTTACGGCCTCTACACCGAGTTGTTCTCCGGCACCGCTTTCACCATGGCCCGCAGCGAAGCGCGGCGGACCTGGATGTACCGCATTCAGCCCTCGGCCAATCACCCGGCATTCGTCAAACTCGACCGACAGTTGGCCGGTGGCCCCTTGGGTGAAGTGACGCCCAATCGCCTGCGCTGGAACCCACTTGAGATTCCCGCTGAGCCGACCGACTTCATCGACGGCCTGGTGAGCATGGCGGCCAACTCCTCCGCCGAAAAACCGGCCGGCATCAGCATCTACAACTACCTCGCCAATCGCTCCATGGAGCGGGTGTTCTTCAATGCCGACGGTGAAATGCTGCTGGTGCCACAGCAGGGGCGTTTGCGCATTGCCACTGAATTGGGCGTGCTGGAAGTGGCGCCCCTGGAAATTGTCGTACTGCCCCGGGGCCTGAAATTTCGTGTCGAGCTGCTTGATCCGCAAGCGCGTGGCTACATCGCGGAAAACCACGGTGCGCCATTGCGCCTGCCGGATCTCGGGCCGATCGGCAGCAACGGCCTGGCCAATCCACGGGACTTCCTGACCCCCGTCGCGGCGTACGAACACCTTGCGCAGCCGACCACCCTGGTCCAAAAGTTCCTCGGACAATTGTGGGCCTGCGAACTCAATCATTCGCCGCTCAACGTTGTCGCCTGGCATGGCAACAACGTGCCGTACAAGTACGACCTGCGCCGTTTCAACACCATTGGTACCGTCAGCTTCGATCACCCGGACCCGTCGATCTTCACCGTGCTGACTTCGCCGACCAGTGTCCATGGGTTGGCCAACCTCGATTTCGTGATCTTTCCGCCGCGCTGGATGGTGGCTGAAAACACCTTCCGTCCACCATGGTTCCACCGCAACCTGATGAACGAGTTCATGGGCCTGATCCAAGGCGAATACGACGCCAAGGCCGAAGGCTTCTTACCCGGTGGCGCGTCGTTGCACAGCTGCATGAGCGCCCACGGCCCCGATGGCGAAACCTGCACCAAAGCGATCAACGCTGAGCTCAAACCGGCGAAAATCGATAACACCATGGCCTTCATGTTCGAGACCAGCCAGGTCTTGCGCCCGAGCCGGTTCGCCCTTGATTGCCCGCAACTGCAAACCACCTACGACGCTTGCTGGGCTACGCTGCCCGCCACTTTCGACCCGACCCGGAGATAACCCATGACGCAGACTTCCATCACTCGCAGCTGGGTTGCTTCCGCCAACGGCCACGCGGATTTCCCGCTGCAGAACCTGCCGCTGGGCGTGTTCAGCGTGAAGGGTTCGGCACCACGCAGCGGCGTGGCCATCGGCGAGCATATTTTCGACCTGGAGGCCGCACTGGATGCCGGCCTGTTCGACGGCGCCGCGAAAGCTGCCGTCGAAGCCACCCGTGGCGGTCAATTGAATGCGTTCTTCGAGCTGGGCAGCGCCGCTCGTGTGGCGCTGCGCGAACGCTTGCTGGAACTGTTGAGCGAAGGCAGCACGCTGCACGGCAAGATCGAAGCCCAAGGCGCAAAACTGCTGCCGCTGGCGACGGATTGCCAGATGCACCTGCCAGCGAAGATCAACGATTACACCGACTTCTATGTCGGCATCGAGCATGCGCAGAACGTCGGCAAACTGTTCCGTCCCGACAACCCGCTGCTGCCGAACTACAAATATGTGCCGATTGGTTATCACGGCCGCGCTTCGACTGTTCGTCCATCCGGCACCGACGTACGCCGCCCGAAAGGCCAGACCCTGCCGGCCGGCCAGACCGAGCCGACCTTCGGTCCGTGCGCACGTCTAGACTACGAACTGGAACTGGGCATCTGGATCGGTCAGGGTAACGAAATGGGCGACTCGATCGCCATCGGTGACGCCGCCGATCACATCGCCGGATTCTGCCTGCTCAACGACTGGTCGGCGCGGGATATCCAGGCTTGGGAATACCAGCCATTGGGGCCATTCCTGTCGAAGAGTTTCATCACCAGCATCTCGCCATGGGTTGTGACCGCTGAAGCGCTGGAGCCTTTCCGTCGCGCCCAGCCTGCGCGCCCGGAAGGTGATCCGCAGCCACTGCCGTACCTGTTCGACAAACGTGATCAGGCTGCAGGCGGTTTCGATATCGAGCTGGAAGTCTTGCTCTTGACCGAAGCCATGCGCGAGCAAAACCTGCCGGCTCATCGCCTGACCTTGAGCAATTCGAAATACATGTACTGGACCGTGGCGCAAATGGTCGCGCATCACAGCGTCAACGGCTGCCAATTGCAGGCCGGTGACCTGTTCGGTTCGGGAACTTTGTCGGGGCCGGAAAACGGTCAGTTCGGCAGCCTGCTGGAAATCACCGAGGGCGGTAAAAAACCGATCGAGCTGGCGTCGGGCGAGGTGCGCAAGTTCCTTGAAGACGGTGACGAAATCATCCTGCGTGGCCGATGCACTCGCGAGGGCTTCGCGTCCATCGGCTTCGGCGAGTGCCGCGGCAAAGTGCTGCCGGCGCGCTGAGAGGAACGGAGCATGGAACTCTATACCTACTACCGCTCTACATCGTCCTATCGGGTGCGCATCGCGTTGGCGCTCAAGGGGCTGGACTATCAGGCGCTGCCGATCAACCTGATCGCGCAGCCCGGTGGCGAACACCGCCAACCGCCGTACCTGGCCCTCAATCCCCAAGGCCGGGTGCCGGCCTTGAGCACTGAAGAAGGCGCGTTGCTGATCCAGTCACCGGCGATCATCGAGTACCTGGAGGAACGTTATCCACAGGTGCCGCTGCTGTCCAAAGACCTTGTCGCTCGTGCACATGAGCGCGGTGTGGCAGCGTTGATCGGTTGCGACGTGCATCCATTGCACAACGTCAGCGTGCTCAATCGGCTGCGGCAATTGGGCCATGATGAACCGCAGGTGATGGAGTGGATCGGGCACTGGATCGGCCAGGGGCTGGCGGCCGTGGAGCAGTTGATCGGCGAGCAAGGCTACTGCTTTGGCCCGCAGCCCGGATTGGCAGATGTTTACCTGATCCCACAGTTGTATGCCGCTGAGCGTTTCAACATTTCCCTTGAGGCGTACCCGCGAATTCGTCGGGTGGCGGCATTGGCAGCCACGCATCCGGCGTTCATCAAGGCGCATCCGGCAAACCAACCGGACACGCCGTAACACCTCTGTAGGAGCGAGCCTGCTCGCGATTACGGTCTTGGATGGATCGCCGTTATCGCGAGCAGGCTCGCTCCCACAAAGGTTTGTTTTCAGTGGACGATTGAGTTGGGCGGCAAATGCCCAAGCCGTTCCGTCAGGCGAATGCGCTGGATCGGGTCGTCACTGAGCAACAGCGCATGCTCCAGATCGAAGCGCTCGGCGTTCGGGCAGTCCAGGCGTTGGTAGAGACTGGCGCGGGCCAGGTAGTCGGCGGCGTTGGCGTTACCCAGTTCAAGCACGCGCTCGGCGTCGATCAGGGCACCAATGTAATCGTCGTGGGAAAGGTGCAACTGGCGCAGGTTGCGCGACAGCCGTTGCAGCATCTGCACCGGTTCGGCTGTCACCAGGTGTTCGGCACTGAGCTTGATGTTCGGGCCGTACTGGCGCTGCAGCAGTTCGCGGCAGTCGTTGGGGTAGAGTCGGCGACCGCCGCAGGGATCGAGCAAGTGATCGGCACCGGGCACACGCAAGAGAAAATGGCCGGGGAAGTTTACCCCGACCAAGGGAATTTCCAGGCCTCTGGCCAATTCCAGCGCAATCAGCCCCAGGGCCAGCGGTTGCCCGCGTCGGCGTTCCAACACTTTATGGATCAACGCTGCTTGCGGCCGCAAGGGTGTGGCATCGTCCTGCGCGAACCCCAGATCATTCATGCGCCGCAGCAACGGCTGCGCCAGCTCGCTCACCGGCAGCATTGGCAAGCCGCCGCTGGCTCGTTGTTGCAGTTCTCGCACCTTTTCCAGCGTTGCCTCGGGGGACACTTCGCTGTCATGTTCGACGCAAATCCACAGCGCCGCCTCGAACAGGGCGGGCGGTGAACGTTGCAGGCAAGCGAAAAACGATTGTCGCGGCGTCATTGAAATCTCCGGGCAATGCCTCGTTTTAGCCCCGTCTCCGCTATTCGTCCAGTGCCTTGCAGGGGCAACAACAGGTTATTTCCGAAAGACTCTACAGCTGCGTCGCTTATTCCGGTGCGCTTCTGCAATTTTTGGGCGCAAGCCTATACTGGCGACTACAAGAAGTGATTCGGGAGCCTTACGATGTTTGCTCTCATGCAAAGCACTCGCCTTGAATCGCTGCACCTGAGCGTTGACCCGGTCACCGGGTTGAAGGCGGTCATTGCCATCCATAACAGCCGACTGGGACCTGCCCTGGGCGGCTGTCGTTACCTTGCCTACCCTAGCGACGAGTCTGCTGTCGAGGATGCCATACGCCTTGCCCAAGGCATGAGTTACAAAGCGGCACTGGCCGGCCTGGCCCAGGGGGGCGGGGTGGCGGTGATTGTCCGGCCTGCCCATGTCGCGAACCGCGGGGCGCTGTTCGAAGCTTTCGGACGCTGTATCGATCAACTCGACGGACGCTACATCACGGCCATCGACAGCGGTACTTCCGTGGCGGACATGGATTGCATCGCGCAACAGACCCAGCACGTCACCAGCACGACCTCGGCGGGTGATCCTGCGCCGCATGCGGCGATGGGCGTATTCACCGGCATTCGCGCCACCGCCATGGCCCGCTTGGGCAGCGACAATCTAGAAGGTTTGCGTGTGGCTATTCAGGGCCTGGGCAATGTCGGATTCGCCCTCGCGGAACAGCTGCATGCCGCGGGTGCCGAGTTGCTGGTCAGCGACATCGATCACGGCAAAGTGCAACTGGCCATGGAGCAACTTGGCGCGCATCCGATTGCCAACGATGCATTGCTCAGCACGCCATGCGACATTCTGGCCCCGTGTGGTCTGGGCGGGGTGCTGAACAGTCATAGCGTCACGCAATTGCGCTGTTCGGCGGTGGCGGGCTCGGCGAATAATCAGCTGACGCACCTGGACGTCGCCGATCAACTTGAGCGACGCGGCATCCTGTACGCACCGGATTACGTGATCAATGCCGGTGGCTTGATCTACGTTTCGCTCAAACACCGTGGTGAAGAGCTGTCGACCATCACTGCGCATTTGTCGAAAATCAGCACGCGACTTACTGAAGTCTTTGCCCATGCCCAGGCGGAGAAACGTTCACCGGCGCGGGTGGCCGATGAGTTGGCCGAGAAAGTGCTGTACCGATAACAAGAACCTTTGAGTCTGGAAAATGAAAAAGGCCCTGAGTCATTCGACTCAGGGCCTATTCAATTCGCATGTCACTTCGCAGCTTTCGGTGCCTTGGCCGGTTTGGCCGCTGGTGCCGGCTCTACGGCTTCAACCGCTTCGACCGTTGGCGCGATTTCAGCCGGTGCGGTCAGCAACTCGGACAGGGCGTCCGGCTGGCTCTTGAATGCCTTGGCGAAGACATCGCGATTTTTCGCCATGTAGATCCCGGCTTCTTCCACTTGCTGCTCGGTCAGGGACGGAACGGCTTTTTGCAACACTTCAGCCAGCAACTCGGCCAGTTCGAGCATTTTGTCATGACGGTCAGCTTCGGCTTTATCCATGAACAAGCGCTCCAGATCTCGGCTGCTGCGGTATACCACTTCGACGGCCATTCACCACCTCACATGCCTTCACATTGGTTGTCGATTTCGACTACTGTATCTATATACAGCGAAAAGGATAAGCGAATCCCTTTGCTTTGGGTAGTGGCTTTTTAATGTAGTCCGGATTCAGGGTTTGTCAGGTGCACGGCACCCAAGGTGCGACCAAACGCCACGGCGCGCAATTGCGGGCCGCTCGCCATCATGCAGTGGCCTTTTTTCTGCATGCGCAAAACCGTCACGTCCAACCCGCATTATCCGGTCGAGCCGACCTAAGGAAGCATCATCGTGAAAATCAACTGGGCCGAAAAGCTGCGGCAGAATGTGCATCAACTGGCTGAGTCCCTGGGCAACCTGTTCGTCGAAACCTTTCATTACCTCGCACTGTTCGCCATCGGTGCGGTGACCGCGTGGGCGGCGGTGATGGAGTTTCTCGGGATGCTCGAGAAGGGGCACATCAAGATTGATGACATCCTGCTGCTGTTCATCTACCTGGAACTGGGGGCGATGGTCGGGATTTACTTCAAGACCAACCACATGCCGGTGCGTTTCCTGATCTACGTGGCGATCACTGCGCTGACGCGGCTGTTGATATCCAACGTGTCGCACCACAATCCACCGGACCTGGGGATCATCTACCTGTGTGGCGGTATTCTGCTGCTGGCGTTTGCGATTCTGGTGGTGCGTTACGCTTCGTCGCAGTTTCCGTCGGTGAAGATAGAAAACCCGCACCGCAAGATCGGTGCGGGTTCCAGTGAACACCCGGAGGTGGAGAAGGGCGAGCTTTAAAGGCCCATGGTGGGGCGCGGGCGCCCTTTGGCTGGGGGTGGCGGCAGGCTGCGCGTGCCGCCATCGGTCATGGATTCGAGGACGGCCACGGCGCTGTGGCCTTGTTCGATGGCGATGCCGAACTGGATGCTTTGCACCAGTCGTTTAAGGCGTGCAGGGTCATTGCGTTGCTCGGCACTGATCATGCGTTTGGCAACGATCCGGCCATTGTTGGAAAGGGTCAGCATGATGCTGCCGTCCAGGCCCTGAATGCTCAGGTTGATCTGGTAATCCGCTGCAAAGGCATCGGTAATGAGCTGAAAGGGGTTGTCCATGATGCGTCACCGCCTGATTGAACGTGCAGTTGTTGACCGGCCGTGATCGGGTTGGTTCGCAACGCCGGACCACCGGCCATTTCACGGCCATATCGCCATCATTGTTCCAACAGGGATGTAGCAAGGGGCATGCCGACTGGATTGTCGGACAATGATCACGGCAAAAAGAAGGCGGGCACTGTGGCCCGCCTTCTTTTTGCCTGCACGATTCAGGGCATTAAACCGTGATGCGCCTCGAAAACGATCAGCACTCTACCCAGTTCACCGCCAGGCCGCCGCGTGAGGTCTCTTTGTATTTGTCGTGCATGTCGGCACCGGTGTCGCGCATGGTGCGGATCACCCGATCCAGGGAAATGAAGTGTTTGCCGTCGCCGCGCAGAGCCATTTGCGTGGCGTTGATCGCCTTGACGGCGGCAATCGCGTTGCGTTCGATGCACGGCACTTGCACCAGCCCGCCCACCGGGTCACAGGTCAGGCCGAGGTTGTGTTCGAGGCCGATTTCCGCGGCGTTTTCCAGTTGCTCCGGCGTGGCCCCCAGCACCTCTGCCAGGCCAGCGGCAGCCATGGCGCAGGCTGAGCCGACTTCACCCTGGCAACCCACTTCGGCGCCGGAGATCGAGGCGTTTTTCTTGCACAGAATGCCCACCGCTGCCGCGCCCAGGAAGAACGCCACGACATCATCGTCCGAAGCATCCGGGTTGAACTTCATGTAGTAGTGCAACACCGCCGGGATTATGCCAGCCGCGCCGTTGGTCGGTGCGGTGACCATGCGCCCGCCGGCGGCGTTTTCTTCGTTCACGGCGAGGGCGAACAGGTTCACCCATTCCATCGCCGAGAGGGTCGAGGTGATGACGTTCGGTTTGCCGATTTCCAGCAGGCTACGGTGCAATTTCGCCGCGCGACGAGGAACATTCAGACCGCCCGGCAGGATGCCCTCATGGTTCAAGCCCTGCTCGACGCACTCGCGCATCACCGACCAGATATGCAGCAAGCCCTGGCGGATTTCGGCGTCACTGCGCCAGGCCCGTTCGTTGGCCATCATCAATTCGGAAACCCGCAAGTTGTGCTGGTTGCACAGCTGAAGCAATTCGACGGCGCTGGAAAAATCGTACGGCAGCAGCACTTCGCTGGCCGGTGAGATCCCGGATTCGGCTTCAGCCGCTTCGATGATGAAACCGCCACCAACCGAGTAATACGTCTGTTCAAACAGCTCGCCGGTTTCGCCGAAGGCTGTCAGGGACATGGCGTTGGGGTGGTAGGGCAGGCTTTCGTCAAGCAGCAGCAGATCGTGTGCCCAGTCGAAGGCGATGGTCACCTGGCCTGCCAGGGACAATTCGCCGGTTTCGCGCAGGGTCTGGATTCGACTGTCGATGGACGTGGGATTGATGCTGTCCGGCCACTCGCCCATCAAGCCCATGACACAGGCGCGGTCGGTGGCGTGGCCGACGCCGGTTGCCGACAGGGAGCCGTAGAGGCGGATTTCAACTCGCCGCACATCGGCGAGCAAATGTTGATCGACCAGCGCTTGGGAGAAGGTCGCAGCTGCACGCATCGGACCCACGGTATGAGAGCTGGATGGGCCGATGCCGACTTTGAAGAGATCGAAAAAACTGATAGCCATGCTAAAGCCTATTCCTGCAATGGAAGATGAATCGCTGCCATTTTTGTAGGACAAGCGCACTTTCAGCGATACTGCCTGCCTCGGTCCTACGTGACCAACGAAACTTCCTAAGACAGCCTTTAGCAGGACTAAACAATGAGCCGTCAATTGCACGCCCAGACCTACGTGTGGCTACAGGTGTTTTCCTGCGCCGCCCGGCACTTGTCGTTCACCCGTTGTGCGGAAGAACTGCACATCACGCCGGGGGCGGTCAGCCAGCAGATCCGCCAGCTTGAAGAGCGCCTGGGTTTTCGCTTGTTTCATCGACGTGCAAGGGGCGTGGAGTTGAGTGCTGAAGGCCAGCGACTGGCCATCACCGTCAATGAGGCTTACGGCAGCATCGATGCGGAATTGCGTCGACTGGACGCCGGCATGATCAGCGGCACCTTGCGCGTGCGTTCGATTCCATCGTTCCTCAGCAAATGGCTGACGCCACGCTTGCCGCGATTGCAGCAGCGGTTTCCGGACATCCAGTTGCGCCTGGTGGCCGAGGACAGCAGCGTGCCGTTGCATGAGGGCGATTTCGATTTGGCCATCGACCTCAACGACGGCAGTTATCCGGGACTGTTATCCACAGCCTTGCTCGACGAACAGATTTTTCCGGTCTGTGCACCGGGCCTTCTGCGCGGTCGCCCGCCGCTGCATGGGCCGGCGGACTTGATGCACTTTCCACTGCTGCATGACATCACAGCCTGGCGTGGCAGTTATGAATACGCCGAATGGGAGTTCTATCTCAACGCCATCGGTTTCGAAGGAGCCGATGTGCGTCGTGGTCACACGTTCAATCGCAATCACCTGACTATCGAAGCGGCCATCGCCGGGATGGGCGTTGCCATTGCCCGGCGAACGCTGCTCAACGATGAGTTGGAGCGCGGCGCATTGATCGTGCCGTTTGGGCTGACGGTGCCTAATCACAAACGCTACATGGTGCTCTATGCGCCGGGGGCGCTGAGTCATCCGGGCGTGCGTGCGGTGCATGACTGGCTGGTGGAAGAAGCGGGGATTTTTCGCGGTTTGCATCCGCTGGGCGAGCGGCAGATGTGAGCAATTATTACGTAGGGGCGGACCGAACCAACTCCCGACCTTAACAGCGCTTTTGCCAGTTGTCCGGCTTTTTTTGCGATTAGAAATTTATCTTTTTTTAGGGGTTGAATTGTTCAGCGTACAGACCGATTGTGTAAGTAAGAGGTCACGGTGATGACGCCCAAGGGCTTAGCTGACCGGCCTCTCGCGAGCTAGCTGAAATAAGGGATGAACTATGCAAATCCAAGTCAATAGCGATAACCATATTCAAGGCAGTAAACGACTGGAGGAGTGGGTACGTACTACCATTGAGAGCACGCTCGAACGATATGAGGAGGACCTGACACGCGTCGAGGTTCACCTGCGGGACGAGAACGGCGACAAGCCGGGTCCCCACGATTTGCGCTGCCAACTGGAAGCGCGGCCAAAAGGCCACCAACCGATTTCCGTCACCCATAAAGCCGCCAGCCTGGAACTGGCGATCGATGGAGCCGCTGAAAAACTCGAACATGCGCTGGAACATCTGTTCGGCAAATTGCGAGGCAAACCACGAGCCGCTGTGGTGCCGTTCGAGCGCAGGGCCCACGCCGATGTGCTACTGGAAGAAGAGTTTCTTGAAAACGAACAGGCTGCGCAAAACGGTTGAAGCCTGATTCACTGTTTTTACTTACCCACCGAAACGGGCCTGCATTGCAGGCCCGTTTTGTTTTCAGGATTCACTGAGCAAGTGATCACGGCTTCACTTCTTTTGCGTATAAGAATCTTTATCATTAGTATTGCGCCTTGCTGGCCACGTGATATTCACGCCGCCTCACCAGGTTCCAAGGTCGCAACATGAAAGCCACAAGCAAGACGCTCCCCGTTTCCTATCGACTGGCGGTCACATCACGCGTGCTGGCTGCCGTGCTTGGCGGCTATGTCGTCTCGGCGCTGGCGAGTGTCTGCCTGACGCTGTGGGTGCCAATGGCCCGCGCCGAAGCGGTGGTGACCGGAATGCTCAGTTCCTTCCTGGTCTATCTGCTTGCGGTGATCTGGTGCTTTGCTTGTCGAACAGCGTGGCGAGCCTGGGCCGGGTTGATCCTGACAGGCCTGCTGTTGGCGGCGTTGGCAGGGCTGGCTTACTGGATGGGGCAATCATGAAAGAGGGATTTCGCCAGGCAATGGCCTGGTTGCACACCTGGGTCGGTTTGCTCTTCGGTTGGCTGCTGTTTGCGATTTTCCTGACCGGCACACTGGCCTATTTCAAGGATGAGACCACTCACTGGATGCAGCCGGAAATCCCCGCGCGGTCGGTGTCCACCGAATCGAGCCTGGCCCTTGCCCAGGATTACCTTCAGCAACAGGCTCCCGGCGCATCACGCTGGATCATTGAATTGCCCAGCGCCCGCGAACCGGCACTCTCGGTACGCTGGCAACAGGCACCGGCAAAGCCCGGTGAGCGCGGCCAACTCACGGCAAAATTGCTCGATCCGCAAACCGGCCGTGAGGTGCAGGCCCGGGACACCCAGGGCGGCGAGTTCTTCTACCGTTTCCATTTCCAGCTGCAAATGCCCTATCCGTGGGGGCGTTGGCTGTCGACCATTGCAGCGATGGTGATGTTCGTCGGGTTGATCAGCGGGATCATCACCCACAAGAAAATCTTCAAGGACTTCTTCACCTTCCGCCCGCGCAAAGGCCAGCGCTCCTGGCTCGACGGGCATAACGCAGTCGGTGTGCTGGTATTGCCGTTTCACCTGATGATCACCTACAGCAGCCTGGTGATTTTCATGAGCATGGTGATGCCGGCGAGCATTTTGGCGGCGTACAAAGGCGATGTGCAGGCGTTTTTCAGCGACGTGTTTCCAGCGGCCAATACCGCGAAAGCCGCTGGTCAGCCAACGCCATTGCTGCCCCTGGCGCCGCTGCTGGAAAAGGCCCGCGGGCAATGGGCGGGTGGCCAGGTCAGGCGCTTGACGGTGAATAATCCGGGTGATGCGAACGCCACTGTGGTGTTGGCTCGCAGCGGTGCAGACCGCGTGGTTCACGATTTCGGCAGCGCCGTGACGTTCAACGGCGTGACCGGGCAACTGCTCGCCGCGACCCCGGCGCAAGCCATGCCAATGGCCGTCGCCGGCACTTTCTACGGTTTGCACATGGGCCATTTCGCCGGTCCGCTGTTGCGCTGGTTGTACTTTATCTGTGGGCTGGCAAGCACGGCGATGATCGGCACCGGGCTGGTGATCTGGCTTGGCAAGCGGCAGCTCAAACATGCCAGGAGCAGCGTGATGCCCTTCGAACTGCGGCTGGTGGAGGTGCTGAATATTGCCGGTATGTCGGGGTTGGTCGTCGCGGTAGCCGGGTTTTTCTGGGCCAACCGTTTGTTGCCGATCGGGTTGGCCGAGCGCGGCAATTGGGAGGTCAACAGTTTCTTCATTCTATGGGCGCTGAGCCTGCTGCATGCCATCTCTCGCCGAGGGCGCACGGCGTGGGTCGAGCAGTTGTCGTTGGCCGCGTTGCTGTTTGGCACCTTGCCATTGCTCAATGCACTGACCACGCCGTATCACTTGGGCAGCTCCTTGATAGAAGGTGATTGGGCCATGGCCGGTTTCGATTTGGCATGCCTGGTCAGCGGGCTGTTCCTCGCCTGGGCTGCCTGGAAAATGCGGCGCGCCGCAAAGACCGATGTCGTCCGGCAACGTGCCCAAGCAATCACCCTTGAGCAAGAGGCGAACTGAATGTTGCTGGCCCTTTTGCTCTGCTATAGCGGTTTTACCGCGTTGTGTTTGTCGATGGACCGCCATCATGCCGACCTGCTGGGACGCAAACCGTCAACGCGCTCGCGTCAGTGGTTGAAAGTCGCGGGCTGGGTGTTGCTGGCGATTTCGTTGTGGCCGGCGGTATCAGCGATGAACTGGGCGCTCGGGTTAGTGGATTGGTTTGCGGTGTTGATGCTCAGTGCCTTGCTGCTGGTGTTGCTCATACCGTATCGCCCGCGCCTGGCCTTGGCGTTGGCCGTTGTGAGCTTGCTGGCCAGCCCGATTGTCGCGTTCGCACAGTATTGAATGGATGATCTGCCAGCCTCTGGATATCAGCGCAAAAACGCCTGCCGATATTCCCCGGGCGTCCCACCCAGGCTCTGGCGAAAACGATTGGTAAAGTGACTGGCGCTGGCAAATCCGCACGCCAGGGCTATCTCGCCCAACGGCTGCGAAGTCGAGCGCAACAGTTCCCGCGCCCGGTTCAGGCGTCGTGCCAACACGTACTGATGTGGCGGCAAACCGAAACTCTCACGGAACATCCGCGCAAAGTGGTATTCCGACAGCGCGCACAACGCTGCCAGTTGCCCCAGGCTGATGGCTTGATCCAGATGGCTGTCGATGTACTCCACCAACAAACGCCGTTGGTGTGCTGCCAAACCACCCTTGAGACGCAGACCCGGTCGCACGCTCACCTGGCTGAGCAGGGCGTGGCTGAGAATCTCGTGGGCCAGGCTGCTGGTGAGCAGGCGCTCGCCCGGCTCTTCCCAGTTGAGGCTGATCAACTGACGAAAACGCACCGCCTGCTGCGGGTCATCGAGAAACGTCCGTTCGCGCAGTTGCAACTCCCGTGGTTCGCGGTCCAGCAGGGTGACGCAGCCAAGGGCAAATTGTTCCGGGCTGAAATACAGGTGAGCCAGGCGAATGTCGCCATTGATCACCCAGCCTGACTGGTGGTCGGCGGGCAATATGCACAATTTGTCGGGGCCACCCTTGTTGCCGGGTTGGTCACGGCGAAAGGTGCCGGTGCCGCCAGCGATATAGCACGACAGCGTGTGATGGCTTGGCGCTTCGTAATCCTGGGCGTCGTGGTGGTTGCTCCACAAGGCTGCGGACAAGCCGTCACCGAGCTCGGCGCTGTGCTCGAGGCGAGCATTCGGCGAGCGGTTGAGGGCTTGAAAGACTTGTAGGGTATCCAGTGAGGCCATGTTCGTTGCTCGCTAACGCCTGCTTCCAACGCCTTGCATCCTACTCTGTAGCGCTGCGACTGCCAGCCAGTTGCCTGACAAAAGCGCAAGTTTATGCAAGTGCGCAAAGGCACGGCGCAGGACACTGAGCGCCTATCGAGGAGCCTTTGCCATGAACCTGTCGTTATACCTGTTGACTGTGCTGATCTGGGGCACCACCTGGATTGCCCTGAAATGGCAACTGGGCGTGGTGGCGATTCCCGTATCGATCGTCTATCGCTTCGGCCTGGCAGCACTGGTGCTGTTCGCGATGTTGTTGCTCAGCCGAAAGCTGCAAGTGATGAACCGGCGCGGGCATCTGATTTGTCTGGCGCAGGGTTTGTGTCTGTTTTGCATCAATTTCATGTGTTTCCTGACGGCCAGCCAGTGGATTCCCAGCGGTCTGGTGGCCGTGGTGTTTTCCACCGCGACCCTGTGGAACGCCCTCAATGCGCGGGTGTTCTTCGGCCAGAAAATCGCCCGCAATGTGTTGATGGGTGGTGCGTTGGGCTTGCTCGGGCTGGGCCTGTTGTTCTGGCCTGAACTCGCTGGCCACACCGCCAGCCCGCAAACCTTGCTCGGGTTGGGTCTGGCGCTGCTCGGCACCTTGTGTTTCTCGGCGGGCAACATGTTGTCGAGCCTGCAACAGAAAGCCGGGCTCAGACCGTTGACGACCAATGCCTGGGGCATGGCGTACGGCGCGGCGATGTTGTCGGTGTGGTGCCTGGTCAAGGGCATCCCGTTCGAGATGGAATGGA
This sequence comes from Pseudomonas sp. Sample_24, assembly GCF_004307605.1. Lineage (NCBI taxonomy): Bacteria > Pseudomonadati > Pseudomonadota > Gammaproteobacteria > Pseudomonadales > Pseudomonadaceae > Pseudomonas > Pseudomonas sp. Sample_24. The sequence goes on along the minus strand of NZ_RCNW01000273.1, from coordinate 5,113 downwards.
ATGCGCGCTACATTGGCTCGCTGCTGTATCTGGTGATTCCAGGTTCGGTGATCGGTTTCACTGCTTACCTCACGCTGGTCGGTCGCATGGGGCCGGAGCGTGCGGCTTATTGCACCGTGCTGTTCCCGGTGGTGGCGCTGAACGTCTCGGCGATTGCCGAAGGCTATCAGTGGACCGCGCCGGCGCTGGCAGGGTTGGTGATGGTCATGTTGGGTAACGTCTTGGTGTTCCGCAAACCCAAGCCGAGTGTAAGTCCGATGGCGAGGAAACTGGCATGAACAGCCAGGGAGTCAGTTATCCTTCACCGCCAGCAGATAGATCAGCCCAAAAAACATGTATTCGATATTGCTTCTTGCCCAATAGAAGGCATTACGATTGACGGAAGACTCCATGTCGAACCACTCGTTGAGAATGATTACATATAAAACCTGGTAAACGAAAATGGCGCTGCTGAATCCAATGATGGCGAATTTTTTTGCTTCATGGAATTCACTTCGTGGTGCTGCAAGTTTGCGGTATATCTGATAGGCGCCTACCAGGAAACTGATGGTAAAGATGACTTCCAACGTTATGATTGCCCAGTAAAAACGATGATGAAAAAGCGGATGAGTGACGGCCCGGTAAAGTCGAGAATCATTACCGGTGGTATCGCTCATGCTGATGATTCGCCCGATATACTCGGTGTAGGCTGCATAGTCGGTGAAGTTGTTGATGGAAGTAGTGAATCCGAACAAAAAAGCTATCAGGACGACGAGTAGTTTGCTCCTTCTGATAACTAAGGTGGTGGTGAAGTTATTCATTAGAGTGCACTCCGATTGCACGATTATTGCCATTGTTGTGTCGGAGTCTATCTATCTTTCTCGGGAAGAAGTTTGGTACTGAATTGCAAGTTGTGTCGTTGTGCATATTTGTAGGAGTTGACGCAGGCTGCGATTTTTATTTAACGATCAAATTTGAAAAATCGCAGCCTTGGGCAACTTCTGCAGGAATACTCGGTTTAATTCTTGCCTTTCCAGACGTGCGGGTTCACCAGGTCTTGCGGTCGTTCGCCGAGCAGCGCGCTGCGCAGGTTGGCCAGGGCGCGGTTGGCCATCGCTTCGCGGGTTTCATGTGTGGCCGAGCCAATGTGCGGCAAGGTCACCGCGTTTTTCAGCTGGTAAAGCGGCGACTCAGCCAGCGGTTCTTTTTCGTAGACATCCAGCCCTGCGCCTCGAATGCGGTTGTTTTGCAGCGCTTCGATCAGTGCCGGCTCGTCGACCACCGGGCCACGCGCAATGTTCACCAGAATGGCGCTTGGCTTCATCAGCGCCAGTTCGCGGTGGCTGATCAAGTGCCTGGTTTTCTCACTGAGCGGCACCACCAGGCATACGAAGTCGGCTTCGGCCAGAAGATCATCGAGGCTGCGGAATTGCGCGCCCAGTTCCTGTTCCAGCGCAGGCTTGCGGCTGTTGCCGCTGTAGAGGATCGGCATGTTGAAGCCCAGGCGGCCACGGCGGGCGATGGCGGCACCGATGTTGCCCATGCCGACGATGCCCAGGGTCTTGCCGTGCACATCGCAACCGAACAGCTGCGCGCCGACCGTGGCCTGCCATTGTCCGGCCTTGGTCCACGCATCCAGTTCGGCGACGCGACGGGCACTGCTCATCAGCAAGGCGAAAGCCAGGTCGGCAGTGCTTTCGGTGAGCACGTCCGGGGTGTTGGTCAGCATGATCCCGCGTTCGCTCAGGTACGCCACATCATAGTTGTCATACCCCACCGAGACGCTGGACACCACTTCCAGTTTCGCGGCGTTCTCCAGTTGCGCGCGTCCGAGCTTGCGACCGACGCCGATCAAGCCATGGGCATGGGGCAGGGCTTCGTTGAACTGGGTGTTGATGTCGCCGTTTTTCGGGTTGGGCACAATGACGTCGAAATCTTGCTGCAGACGTTCGACCATCTCAGGCGTGATGCGGCTGAAGGCGAGGACGGTTTTTTTCATGGATGCAGGCTCGTCGGGCGGAGGAGGATGCTGAGCACGCTAACATTCTTCGCGGGATTTGTGCGAGTCGCTTAACAGCAGCTTGCAGCGCTTCATCCAGTTATACTGGCGCCTTTCGTGGCTCGCTGACCGGGCCCGACATTTGCGCATCACCCGGAGCTTTCATGACTTCCCCGAAACAACCGCCTGCCGACGACGTCTTGAGCGACAGCGTCGACGCCAGCGCCGACAGCGAAACCAAAGCCGAAATCCCGGCGTTCAAGTTCCCGTTCAAACCGGGTGAACTGGCGTCCGCCAAGGGCTCCAACCAGCCGTGGTACAAGAACGGTGCCAAAAACGGCCACACCAAGACCCCAGGCATGGCGCCTCCGGGTACTCGGCGGTCGATGGGCAAGCGCTGAACACCGGATGATCGCGGTGGCAGGACTATCCCCATCGCCAGCAGGCTGGCTCCCACAGTGGTATGAGATGTTCGTGAATTTTATGTTCAGCGCTGACCCTGTGGGAGCCAGCTTGCTGGCGATGACGCCGGTGCAAACACAGCAAATCCCGAATCAAGCCGCCCGCAACGAAATAAACGCATAGTTCGCAGGCTGCTCAGTCGCCAATTGCGCACCGGCCGCCATTACCTGCCCGGCAATGTCCTCGCCGGATACATGAAACTGCCACTCGCTGCTCCACTCCGGCAGCGTCTGCCCGGTCAATTCGTCGATGATCGTGGCGAACTCGTGCATGTCCGGCAGAAAAGCGGTGAATCCATCGCCTTTCAGCGCGGCCGTGCGAAACCCAAGCAGCGCACAAATGGCGTCTTTGACCTGGATGTCATCGCGGTCCGCTTGACGGGAACGCTGGATCAGCTCTGACAACTCGCGGTCGACCAACTCGCCACCGACGATCAGCTCAGGCCCTTTTTCCCACGACTCGGGCGGGCAATCCTTCCCGGCCGTATTCAGTGGAATGTGCGGATTGATCTCCATCGGATAAATGCGGCACACCAGCGGCCGCCGCTCATAGATGCGGCAGAGGTTGTCTTCGTCAAGATTCCGGCAGGCACCGACGTTGTAAGCCGCAAAGGTGATGGCGACGTAGGCCTCTGCGTCGGCGCTGCGAACCCGCGCCGATCGGCGTTCGGCGTGTTCTCGTTGCTGCTCCGGCAAGCCCAGCCCGTTACTTAAAAAGGCTTCCGCCAGAATGATCACTTGCCCCCCGTCCGCCGCCCACATGCGGGCTTCGGGCAGGGTCAGGGGTACATGGTGGTCATTGCAGCATTTGCCACAGCCTACGCAGGAAAACGTCGTATTCATTTAACGGTCAGTCGCATCCGGGGGCATCAATCGGCGACAGGATGCCGCCGTGCAGATCCCTGACGAAGCAAGTTATGCGCCACTCACTGCGCCTTGGTGGCCGGGCGGATGGAGTCCCATTCGGTGACGTAAGCGGTTTTGCTTTTTTTGTTGTACAGGCACAGCTCGGTGCCTTGCGCGCCTTTCATGTGTTTTTGCGGATACTGGCCTTGCAACAAAAGCGCGGTGTAGCCAACGCGGTCATCGAACTGCGCGGCATTGCCGACGGGTTTGGCATCCTTGAGGCCACTGGCCTTGGTGCAACTGGCGAGCACGGTTTTATCGTAGGCGGCCCAGGCATCAGGGCTGGAGGCGTGGGCCTGGGTAGCGAGGGCCGTGAGGCAGAGGAAGGTCAGGGTGGCAGCTTTCATGGGTCAGCAATCCTTGGGCAGACAGGGCCAGCATGTGAGTATGTCAGAGTGGAACCGGTTCCCGACGCACCTCACGCATTCCGACACTTTCATATAACCGCCGCGCCCGATGGTTGTCTTCCAGTACCTTCAAATCCACAAAACCTTCCCGTCTCTGATCAAATACCTTGAACGCATGCAACAGCAGCGCGCGTCCCAGGCCCCGGCGTTGCGCCCGTGGATGCACCACCAGATTCTTGATGTAGGCACTGGTCCAGCATTGGCACACGGCAACTACGCCTTCGGCGTCCAGGGCCACAAAGCACAGCGCGGGATCGTATTCAGGATCGGTTTCAAAATTTTGTTGCCAGCGCTCCAGCGCCGGCACCCGGCCACCGCCGTCGCGGTAACCCAGTTCCATCAAGCGATGTACCGCTTGTGCAAGTTCGGGGCGATAGTCAATCAATTGGACGCCAGTTGGCCAGTCAATGGCCGGCGCGACCTCTGCGAGGTTGCGCCGCATCAACCAGCAATAGTCCCCGGCCAAGGCTCAATGACCTTGTTCGGCCACAGCCTTGGCCGCGTCGATCAGGCACTTGGTCAGTTCCGGTGAGGAGAATTTGGTCAACACCGCGTTCGCCCCGGCCTGACGGGCCTTTTCGCTGTTCATCGCGCTGTCCAGCGAGGTGTGCAACAGCACGTAGAGGTGCGCGAAGTCCGGGGTTTCGCGCAGGGTGCGGGTGAAGGCGTAGCCGTCCATCTCGGACATTTCGATGTCGGAGACAATCAGGTTGATCTGTTGCGCGGTGCCTTGCAGGTCGAGCAGGCAATCGATGGCTTCCTTGGCGCTGCGTGCGGTGTGGCATTGCAGGCCGAGGTTGCGCAGGGTATGCACCGATTGCTGCAAGGCGACCTGGCTGTCATCGACCACCAGAATCCTCGCGTTACCCAATATTTCGGCGTCTTCCATGCTCAGTTCGGTCGGTGCCATCTCGATCTGCACCGGGGCGATGCCGTGGATGACTTTTTCGATGTCCAGCACCTGCACCAGCGTGCCGTCGACCGAGGTGACACCGGTGATGTACGCGCTTCTGCCACCGGAACCAAAGGGCGGCGGGCGGATGTCGGTGGTCAGGCAGTGAACGATCTTGCTCACCGCCTGAACATGCAGGCCCTGCTTGGAGCGGCTGACATCGGTGACGATCAGGCAGCCACCGTCCGGATCTTCCAGTGGGCGCTCGCCGATGGCGCGGCTGAGATCGATCACTGACAACGAGGTACCGCGCAAGGTGGCAATACCCTTCACGTGCGGGTGCGACTCCGGCAGTTTGGTCAGCGGCGGGCAGGGGATGATTTCGCTGACTTTGAGCAGGTTGATCGCCATCAACTTGCCGCTGCGCAAGGTAAACAGCAGAAGCGAAAGTGAGTCTGCGCGGGCTTTG
>NZ_RCNW01000218.1:0-1093 GCF_004307605.1 Pseudomonas sp. Sample_24 | reverse complement strand
GTGATCGCGGCACTGGTGGGCGCCGACGGACTCGGCAAACCGGTGGTCAACGCACTGAACACTGCTGATATCGCCCTGGGCTTCGAAGCAGGCCTGGCGATCGTACTGCTGGCGATCATGCTCGACCGTATCTGCAAACAACCCGACGCCAAAGTAGGGGGTGACGCATGAGCATTATTCGCTTCGAAGACGTCGACGTGATCTTCACCAAAGATCCGCGCGAAGCACTGAAACTTCTCGACCAGGGCCTGACCCGCAGCGAGATCCTGAAAAAGACCGGGCAGATCGTCGGCGTCGAAAAGGCCAGCCTGGATATCGAAAAAGGTGAAATCTGCGTCCTGATGGGCTTGTCCGGCTCAGGCAAGTCCAGCCTGCTGCGTTGCATCAACGGCCTCAACACCGTCAGCCGCGGAAAGTTGTTCGTCGAGCACGAAGGCAAGCAGATCAACATTGCCTCCTGCTCCGCCGCCGAACTGAAAATGATGCGCACCAAGCGCATCGCGATGGTGTTCCAGAAGTTCGCCCTGATGCCTTGGCTGACGGTGCGCGAGAACATCAGTTTCGGCCTGGAAATGCAGGGTCGTCCGGAGAAGGAACGCAAGAAACTGGTCGATGAAAAACTCGAACTGGTAGGCCTGACCCAGTGGCGCAACAAGAAACCCGATGAGCTGTCAGGCGGTATGCAGCAGCGCGTGGGCCTGGCCCGTGCGCTGGCGATGGACGCCGATATCCTGCTGATGGACGAACCGTTCTCGGCACTCGACCCGCTGATCCGTCAGGGCCTGCAAGACGAACTGCTGGAGCTGCAACGCAAGCTGAGCAAAACCATCGTGTTCGTGAGCCACGACCTCGACGAAGCCCTGAAGCTCGGTAGCCGTATTGCGATCATGAAAGACGGCCGGATCATCCAGTACAGCAAACCGGAAGAAATCGTCCTCAACCCGGCGGACGACTATGTGCGCACCTTCGTGGCCCACACCAACCCGTTGAACGTGCTGTGTGGTCGCAGCCTGATGCGCACCCTGGACAACTGCAAACGCATCAACGGTTCGGTGTGCCTCGATCCGGGCGGCGATTCGTGGCTGGACCTGGC
>NZ_RCNW01000482.1:0-1094 GCF_004307605.1 Pseudomonas sp. Sample_24 | reverse complement strand
AGGCCCAGGGCGTCGAGCATGATCGACTTGCCGGCGCCGGTTTCCCCTGTGATCACGCTCATTCCGCGATCGAGTTCGAGATCGAGATGTTCAACGATGGCGTAGTTGTGTACGGACAGGTGCACCAGCATAAAGGCCGCTCCCAGGCTTTAGGTCTGGTTATTTATACAGTGTTTTGTTTCTGGCTGACAATGCCCTCGCTTAGCTCGTTTCGCTCGATCCGACGAAATCGTTAGCGCAGCAAGGAATACCGATACAAAGCTTTTTGTAGGGTTAATCACGTCTGGCCCCTTGAAGCCGGATTTTGCGGCCCCATATAGCTGGACAGAAGCGCGAGTAGAGCTCGCGGACGATATTGAAAGGAGAATTCTATGGCTGACGAACAGACAGTGGATACGCAAAATCTAGACGCCGATCAGGCTTCTCAAGCTTCGGGTGATGATCTGGCGGCTCGGGTACAAGTGCTCGAAGAGCAGTTGGCCGGCGCACAGGATCAGGCTTTGCGTGTGGCCGCCGATCTGCAGAACGTCCGCCGTCGCGCCGAGCAGGATGTCGAGAAGGCTCACAAGTTCGCGCTGGAAAAGTTCGCCGGTGACCTGCTGCCGATCATCGACAGCCTGGAGCGCGGCCTGGAATTGTCCAGCCCGGATGACGAAAGCATCCGTCCAATGCGCGAAGGCATCGAGCTGACCCTGAAAATGTTCCAGGACACGTTGAAGCGTTATCAGCTGGAAGCCATCGATCCGCATGGCGAACCGTTCAACGCCGTTCTTCATCAGGCGATGGCCATGCAGGAAAGCGCCGATGTCGAGCCGAACAGCGTGCTCAAGGTGTTCCAGAAGGGTTACCAGCTCAATGGCCGCCTGCTGCGCCCGGCAATGGTCGTGGTCAGCAAGGCGCCTGCACCGGTTTCGCCTTCTATTGACGAGCAGGCTTGAAATTAGCCGCAAGGCCCCCATTTAGAAGTCAAGCGTTTAAGTGCTACCGCAGTTAGCCACCACTGCTGCGGCAACCAAATCCAAAAGTTTCGGGAGAGTGAACATGGGCAAAATTATCGGTATCGACCTGGGGACTACCAACTCCTGCGTCTCCGT
>NZ_RCNW01000163.1:0-6948 GCF_004307605.1 Pseudomonas sp. Sample_24 | reverse complement strand
ACCGAGCGGGTCCGGCGCCTGGAGCGCGAAGGGATCATCATGGGCTACAACGCGCGGCTCAATCCGCAGCATTTGAAGGGCAGCCTGCTGGTGTTCGTCGAGATCAGCCTCGACTATAAATCCGGCGATACTTTCGAAGAGTTTCGACGTGCAGTGTTGAAGCTGCCGCACGTGCTGGAGTGTCATCTGGTGTCAGGGGATTTCGACTACTTGGTGAAAGCGCGGATTTCCGAGATGGCCTCGTACCGCAAACTGCTGGGCGACATCCTGCTCAAGCTGCCGCATGTGCGCGAATCCAAGAGCTACATCGTGATGGAAGAGGTGAAAGAGAGCCTGACCTTGCCGATTCCGGATTAAAAGGCTGCGATCGGTTAAACCAACACCTGCCGATTCGAGGCCATGTACTCAAAGACCTGTTTCTCGACCCTCGGGTGAATCAGTTCGACCGGCCCGCGCCCGTTGGGACATGGCAAGGTCTTGGTGGTGCCGAACAACCGGCAGATCAGCGGTCGCTCGTCATACACCGTGCAACCGTGCGGGCCGAGATGAACGCAATTGAGTTCATCCATGGCGGCTTCCTGCTCGGCCCGGGTCTTGCGCGGCAGGCGTGACATTTCTTCCGGCGAGGTGGTCACCGGCCCACAGCAGTCATGGCAACCGGGCACGCACTCGAACGAGGGGATCTGCTGGCGCAGTGTGCGGATTTTCTGGCTGTTGCAACTCATTGAAGCATCGACCGAAGGTGGAATAGAAGCGGATTCTGACGCAAAAGCCTTGATCCAGACAGCGCCGGCCGACCAATGTTGCCCCTCTGGGTAGGTCCGCTTATGCTCCGGCAAATTTTCTAAACATAGAAACCAGGATGACGCGCATGAACGCCCGTGCCCAGCACACTGCCTCCTATTACGCCGCCAGCAGCCTGCCGCAACCGGATTATCCGGCGCTCGCCGGTGAAGTGCTGGCCGATGTGTGCGTGGTCGGCGGTGGGTTCTCGGGGTTGAACACGGCGCTGGAGTTGGCCGAGCGCGGTCTCAGCGTGGTACTGCTCGAAGCCCGCAAGATTGGCTGGGGAGCCAGCGGACGCAACGGTGGCCAGTTGATTCGTGGGATCGGCCACGGCCTCGACCAGTTCACCAATGTGATTGGCGTCGACGGCGTACGGCAGATGAAACTGATGGGCCTGGAAGCCGTGGAAATCGTCCGACAGCGAATCGAGCGATTCCAGATTCCCTGCGACCTGACCTGGGGCTACTGCGACCTGGCTAACAAACCCCGCGATCTCGAGGGCTTCGCCGAAGATGCCGCAGAGTTGCGCAGCCTCGGTTACCGCTATGAAACCCGGCTGCTGCAACCTGATGAAATGCACACTGTGGTAGGTTCCGACCGCTACGTGGGCGGCTTGATCGACATGGGCTCCGGCCATTTGCATCCGCTTAACCTGGCGCTGGGCGAAGCAGCCGCTGCACAGCAACTGGGCGTGCAACTTTTCGAGCAATCCGCCGTTACCCGCATCGACTACGGTCCTGAGGTCAAGGTCCATACCGCCCAAGGCTCAGTCCGCGCCAAAACCCTGGTACTCGGCTGCAATGCCTATCTCAACGGCCTCAATCCGCAACTCAGCGGCAAAGTGCTGCCCGCCGGCAGCTACATCATCGCCACCGAGCCCCTGAGCGAAGAGCTGGCCCACGCCCTGCTGCCACAGAACATGGCGGTCTGTGATCAACGGGTGGCCCTGGATTACTACCGACTCTCCGCGGACCGTCGCTTGCTGTTTGGTGGCGCCTGCCATTATTCCGGGCGCGACCCGAAAGACATTGCGGCCTATATGCGACCAAAGATGCTGGAGGTGTTTCCACGCCTGAGCGATGTGAGGATCGACTATCAATGGGGCGGCATGATCGGCATCGGCGCCAATCGACTGCCGCAAATCGGCCGACTCATGGACCAACCAAACGTGTATTACGCCCAGGCTTACTCCGGTCATGGTGTGAACGCCACGCACCTGGCAGGGAAGCTGCTGGCCGAGGCTATCAGTGGTCAGCACAGCGGTGGGTTTGATCTGTTTGCCAAAGTGCCGCACATCACCTTCCCGGGCGGCAAGCATTTGCGCTCGCCGTTGCTGGCATTGGGGATGTTGTGGCATCGGCTTAAAGAGTTGGCCTGAGACATTTATGGCGTTGGTGCCGACGCCATCGCGGGCAAGCCTTGCTCCTACAGGTCATGCGTCACTCTTGAGATCAACACTAACTGTAGGAGCAAGGCTTGCCCGCGATGAGGCCCGAAAAAACACCACAAAAACTCAGATCCGCCAGAACGGCTTGAGCCCCTCCTCCCGCGCCTGCTCCCGCGTCAGCCCGACATCCTTGAGCTGGTCAGGCGTCAGGGCCAGCAACGCCTTGCGCGTGTGCAGGCGCTGCCAGAACAGATCCCAGTGGCTCAGGCCGGACGGCGCGTTGCGCTTGAGCGCATGGCGCGAATTGTCCTGTTGCCCTGCCTCCAGTTCCTGACTGTGTAACGTCAGCCGCACATCGCTCAAACCGTTCATTTTGAATGCTCCTGTTTACTTGGGTAGCCAGAGATTCCATGATGCGCGGGCGACGAAAAGCGTTACAGATTCAAAGCAACTGTATTAACTCCATACAGATTTACTGAATTCACCTCTGAATCGAAGATTTTTGCTTGATCTGTACTGGTTAACCGACTCAATCACCTCGAGGCTGCGCCATGACCCTCTACGTCAATCTCGCCGAATTGCTCGGTACGCGGATCGAACAGGGCTTCTATCGCCCCGGCGATCGACTGCCGTCGGTGCGGGCGTTAAGCGTTGAACACGGGGTCAGCTTGAGTACCGTGCAACAGGCGTATCGGGTACTGGAGGACAGCGGGCTGGCCATGCCGAGGCCCAAGTCGGGGTACTTTGTGCCAGCCAGTCGCCAATTGCCGGAGCTGCCAGCGGTGGGCCGCCCGGCCCAGCGCCCGGTGGACATCTCACAATGGGATCAGGTGCTGGAGCTGATCCGCGCGGTACCGCGCAAGGATGTCGTACAGCTTGGGCGAGGCATGCCGGACATCACTTCGCCCACCATGAAGCCGCTACTGCGCGACCTGGCGCGGATCAGCCGGCGACAGGACATGCCCGGCCTGTATTACGACAACATCCACGGCAACCTCGAACTGCGCGAGCAAATCGCCCGCCTGATGCTCGACTCCGGCTGTCAGTTGGGGCCGGGCGATCTGGTCGTAACCACCGGTTGCCATGAAGCGCTGTCCACCAGCATCCGCGCCATCTGCGAGCCGGGAGACATCGTGGCCGTGGACTCGCCGAGCTTTCACGGCGCCATGCAAACCCTCAAGGGCCTGGGCATGAAAGCCCTGGAAATCCCCACCGACCCACTCACGGGAATAAGCCTGGACGCACTGGAGCTGGCGCTGGAGCAATGGCCGATCAAGGCCATCCAGTTGACGCCGAACTGCAACAATCCACTGGGCTACATCATGCCGGAGTCGCGCAAACGTTCGTTGCTGATGCTCGCACAGCGTTTCGATGTGGCGATCATCGAGGACGATGTGTATGGCGAACTGGCCTATACCTATCCGCGCCCGCGCACGATCAAATCCTTCGACGAGGATGGCCGCGTCCTGCTGTGCAGCTCCTTTTCCAAGACCTTGGCGCCCGGGCTGCGCATTGGCTGGGTCGCGCCGGGGCGGTATCTGGAGCGGGTGTTGCACATGAAATACATCAGCACCGGTTCCACCGCGCCGCAACCGCAGATTGCCATTGCCGAATTCCTCAAGGGCGGACACTTCGAACCGCATTTGCGGCGGATGCGCACGCAATATCAGCGTAATCGCGACATGATGATCGATTGGGTGAGCCGTTACTTTCCCGCCGGCACCCGCGCCAGCCGCCCTCAAGGCAGTTTCATGCTGTGGGTAGAACTACCGGAAGGCTTCGATACACTGAAACTGAATCGTGCCTTGTACGATCAGGGCGTACAGATTGCGGTCGGCAGCATTTTTTCCGCATCCGGCAAGTACCGCAATTGTCTGCGCATGAACTACGCTGCCAAACCAACGGCACAGATTGAAGAAGCCGTGCGCAAGGTCGGCGCCGCCGCCATCAAGCTGCTGGCCGACGACGGATTGCCCGACTGACCTTTTTGCGGATATCAGCGTCCATATGCCAACATCTGCCGCCAACCGGAACGAGCCCACGTGAGAGTCAGACAGCCCCTGCTTGCTCTTGCGTTGCTCGCGTCGCTCCTCGGCGGTTGCGCCAGTTTCGATGTGCAGCGCGAACCGAGCCAGGCGCTGCCGGCGAGTGCCTCGGCGTTTGGCCGTTCGGTCCAGGCCCAGGCGGCTTCCCATGAAGGACAGTCGGGATTTCGCCTGTTGTCCGACAGTACCGAGGCCTTTACCGCCCGCGCCGAATTGATTCGCAACGCTCAAAGCAGCCTCGACCTGCAGTACTACATCGTCCATGACGGCATCAGTACGCGAATGCTGGTGGAGGAATTGCTCAAGGCCGCCGATCGCGGCGTGCGCGTACGCATTCTGCTCGACGACACCACCAGCGACGGCCTGGACCGCACCATCGCCACGCTGGCGGCACATCCGCAGATCCAGATTCGCGTGTTCAATCCGTTGCATTTGGGCCGCAGCACTGGCGTCACACGCACCATGGGCCGGTTGTTCAACCTCTCGCAGCAGCATCGGCGCATGCACAACAAGTTGTGGCTGGCCGATACCAGCATGGCCATCGTCGGCGGCCGCAATCTGGGGGACGAGTATTTCGACGCCGAACCCAATCTGAATTTCACCGACATCGACATCCTGGGCGTCGGCCCGGTAGCTGAGCAGTTGGGGCACAGTTTCGACCAGTACTGGAACAGCGCCCTGAGCAAACCGATCGATGCGTTCGTATCGAGCAAGCCGACTGCCCAGGACCTGGCCAACACCCGCACACGGCTGGAAGAATCTCTGGAGGAGTCGCGCAAGCAGAATCACGCGCTCTATCAGCAGCTGATGAAGTTCGCCACCGAACCGCGTCTGGATATCTGGCGCAAAGAGCTGATCTGGGCCTGGAACCAGGCGCTGTGGGATGCGCCGAGCAAGGTACTGGCCAAAGGTGAGCCCGATCCGCAATTGCTGCTGACCACTCAATTGGCACCGGAACTCAATGGCGTCAGCAAAGAGCTGGTCATGGTTTCGGCATACTTTGTACCTGGCGAACCAGGGCTGGTGTATCTCACGGGCCGCGCCGATGCCGGGGTGTCGGTGCGATTGCTGACCAACGCGCTGGAGGCCACGGACGTGCCAGCGGTGCATGGCGGCTATGCGCCGTATCGCAAGGCACTCTTGGAGCATGGCGTGCAGCTTTTCGAGCTGCGTCGTCAGCCCGGCGATGAAAGCGGTAGCGGCCCTCGCCTGTTTTCCCGCAGGTCTTATGGCGAATCCGACTCAAGCCTGCACAGCAAAGCGATCGTCTTCGATCAGAAGAAATCCTTCATCGGCTCATTCAACTTCGACCCGCGTTCGGTGTTGTGGAACACCGAAGTCGGCGTATTGGTGGACAGCCCAGAACTGGCGGCCCGCGTCCGCGAACTGGCGTTACAGGGCATGGCGCCAACTCTGAGTTATCAGGTAAAACTGGAAAAAGACCGGGTGGTATGGGTGACCGAAGACGACGGCAAAATGCACACCTTGACCAAGGAACCGGGCAGTTGGTGGCGACACTTCAACGCGTGGTTCAGTAATACGGTTGGCCTGGAGCGGTTGCTCTAGGCCGGCTCGGCCACCGCGCCAAACGCCCCTTGGCGTGACACCAGAATCACCAGGCCAAAGGCCCCGGCCGCCATCAACAATGGCAACGCATGCCCGCTGATCCACTGACTCCCGGCACCGGCGATCAATGGCCCAAGCAGGCAGCCAATGCCCCACAACTGCGCGATATGCGCGTTGGCGCGGACCAGTGCATCGTCGCGATAACGCTCGCCGATCAGGATCAACGACAAGGTAAACAAGCCACCGGCACTGGCGCCGAACAGCACCCACAACGGCCAGATCAGCAGCGTGTCGATCAGCATCGGAATCGCCAGGCTCGAGACCAGCAAAATGACCGCGCAACCGGTGAACAAAGAACGCCGCGACACGCGATCCGCCAGTGCGCCAATCGGCAATTGCAGCAAGGCATCACCGACCACTACCGTGCTGACCATGGCCAAGGCGATTTCCGTGGTGAAACCCTGGCGCAGGCAATACACCGGCAACAGCGTCAGGATCATCGCTTCGAAAGCGGCGAACAGCGACACCGCCCAGGCAATGGCCGGCAAGCCACGGCAAAAGGTCAGCAAATCGCCAAGGGTCACACTGCACGCTTCACTGCTGGGCGCACCGCTGCGCCCCAACAACAGCAATGGGGCCGCCACCAGCAAACCGACGCCGACCCAGAAGCCATAATCGTGCTCGGTGCCCAGAACGCCCAACAAAATCGGCCCGGCCAGTTGGCTCAGCGCATAACTGCTGCCGTACAGCGCCACCAATCGACCGCGCCATTGCTCGACCACCAGTTGATTGATCCAGCTTTCACCGAGGATGAATACAAGGGTCAGGATCACGCCAATCATCAAGCGCAACACCAGCCAGATCGGGTAGCTCGGCAATAGCGCCAGCAAACCGATGGACACGGCGCCAGCCCACAGGCACAGGCGCATCAGGTTGGCCGTGCCCAGACGCGCCGCCAGATGGCTGGAAATCTTCGCGCCCAACAGCACGCCAATGGCCGGCATCGCGGCCATCACGCCAATGGCAAACGAGCCATAACCCCAGCCTTCCAGGCGAAACGACACCAGCGGCATGCTGACCCCCAGGGCCAGGCCAACACTCAAGACAGACGCCAACACGGCAAAATACGTCGCCCAACGCATGTTCCACGCTCCTGTGGATATT